>CAZJIH010000005.1:0-47294 GCA_964545935.1 uncultured Akkermansia sp.
TTCATATTTGCATTTCCCTTGACCTCACCGGAGAAATCGTTCACCGTGCCGCTCATGTCTAGGTTACCCTCAACCGTGCCGGAAAAACTTCCCGCCGCACCGCTTAAGTTCGTATCACCCTTCACCGTGCCGGAGAAATCGTCCACCGTACCGCTCAAATCTAGGTTACCCTCAACTGTGCCGGAAAAGCTTCCCGCCGCACCGCTTAAGTTCGTATCACCCTTCACTGTGCCGGAGAAATTGTCCACCGTACCGCTCAATTCCAAGTTACCTCCGACTGTGCCGGAAAAGCTTCCCGCCGTACCGCTTAAGTTCGTATCACCCTTCACTGTGCCGGAGAAATCGTCCACCGTGCCGCTCAAATCCAAGTTACCTCCAATCGTGCCGGAAAAGCTTCCCGCCGCGCCTCTTAAGTTTGTATCACCCTTCACCGCGCCGGAAAAATCGTCCACCGTACCGCTCAATTCCAAGCTCCCCTCGACTGTACCGGAGAAAGTTCCCCCTGTACTGTTCAGATTTACGTCACCCTTGACCGAACCGGAGAAATCACTTTCGCCGGTCATCTCTAATTGATGCCCGCTCATATCGACTTTACCGGAGCCGGTTAGCTCACCGGAAAAATCACTATGCAAGGTCAATGAACCATCTACATCGAAGGATAATTTGGCATTGGGGTCCATGACACCGTCTCCGATATTCAATTTTCCACCTTCTTCCACGGTAAAATGACCTTCTCCCGAGAGCTTACCTTCAGTGAATGTGCTCTCACCGCTGAGTGCGAGCTCACCGTCCATTTGCAATTCTCCGTCTTTACCGAGAGATAGCTCTCCGCCGATCGAACTCTCACTTCCCGCATCCAACACCACTTTACCTTCTTCCACAGATACGTCTCCCGGAGTTGTCAATCCCCCCTTAATTGTCAGATCAGCATCGCCGGTCTTTTTGAGGGTTACACCCTTATCCACGGTGATATTTCCCTCGAAGAGTGTGTCGCCGTCATCTCCTTCCTGCGAATCTCGATTATCCAAGGTAAGTGTGTGGTCTGCCGAACCTTTTGCGAAATGAAGAGTTGTATCACTGCCTTCACCCTGCAACTGTTTAAGTGTTGCATCCTCATCTGCGGTAACTGTGGTATCTTCATTCACGTCCACCTTATTATAGATAGAAAGATCGCCGGCACTTGCATGTGCTTCTCCCGCATGCTCCGGGTCACCATCTTTTGCCGCAACCCAAACATTTGCCACATCACCGGTGAGTGTCAACGTCCCTTTGGTTGCATTCCACCCGGTAACCTTTAGATTCCATCCGTTTCCGAGATGAAAGTGCTTTTCTATCCAATCTCCCATATTTTCGCTGCCGGCATCCAGCGTTCCGTTGGTGAGATACAAATCAAGTTGCACCTTATCACCGGTGGTCTTTTCATTCAAAAGGTTACCGGTAAAATTCAGTAGCACGTCGGCGTCTGCAGCTGCAGTTACTTTACCACTTTCGGCAGCAGCCTCAGTAAATTGCAACAAATAGGTATTTCCGCCGCCGCCTTCGCCTTGAATTCCCGCATTATCGTTGCCGAAGGTAACCACATCCCCATCATGTAGCGTAAGCGTTCCATTGCCGATACCTGTTACACCTGCGCCTTCCGCAGCCATTTTGAGCTCTTGAATTTTATCCGCCGCAACCCCACCGAGTTCAATCTTTCCGGGAGCTCCCTTCGTGTCGATGTATACACCCCCTTGCAGACTTGTCGCGATCTGTTCACCGCTCAAGGTGCCGCTGCTGATGTGCACATCGGCGAATATCCTGTCACCGGTATCTGCCGATGAAAGAGTAGACCCCCCGTCGATGATAATTTCCCCGACCTTGTCGGCTTTCTCCGACCCAATCGTTCCGCCGTTCAACTCTAATTTCCCCTGATTCGTGAGCGTGATCTTCAACTCGTCGATGGTCGTGTAGTCCGGAGCTGCTTCCTGTCCGATCGCGCTCGCACCGGTGAGCGAGAGTGTCCCGCCGTCAACCGTCATGGTGATTTGCGCACTCGCCTTTTCACTCTTTGAGAATAGGTAGCCGACCTGCGCCTTTTCCTTCATCTCGAATTTTCCGCCATCCTTGACATTCAGGGTAACTTCTGTACGAGAATTCGTGTCGGTTTTCTTCGGTTCTTCCGAGCGTCCGGATGCTCCCAAATGCCCACCCGTCATGGTGTAGGTACTTCCCTTTCCGGATACTTCAACATTTACCTTTGCTACAGGTTCGTAGCCCACATACGAGTAACCGGTCACAAGGGCAATATCTGCATCACTCTGATTGAAGGTACCACCATCGTGTACCTCGATCGTGACGTTACTTGTACCGCTCACGCCCTCCGAATGAGCGATTTGGCTCTTGCCGTTTGCCACGAATGTACCGCCGTTGACATTGATGTTTACATTTGCGGTCCCTCCGTTGTTGAGATGCCCACCGATGCCTGCACCGTTCGTTGTGAAGGTGGATGTCGAATCGACGTTGATGTCTACATTAGAAACAGACTTCGCGCCGGAGTTTATGCCTATACCCAGACCGACATTCCCGGTGAATTGTCCGCCGTTTGTGAGAGTGATATCCACGTCCGCGATTCCGCCGTTCGTCTCTTTGCCCGGCTCTGTAGTACCTCCCGTTGCCTTGCCGATACAAGCCGTCCATTTCCAATAAAGCCATGAGGGTGCATCTGTTGCATCGCACGTGAAAGTTCCCCCATCCAAGAGCAATTCGGTTTTTACCGTTTCATCCGGTATGCTTGCCGCACCGAGTCTCCCGCTCTTCATTGTAAACGTGCCACCTTCTTTGATCGTGAGCTTCGAGTTGACCGTCACATCGTTAGATTTGGTCGCCATGGTTACCCGTGCATCTGTTCCGTCGCTCGTTGCTTCTATAACGAGGTCGCCTTCGTACGATTCAGCAGCTATATTTCCGTCCCAATACTCTCTCGGTACGCCGTTTACCGACATACTGACCTCGGAATAGGACGTCTGAACCATCATGGCGGCCAGCAAGGCCGTCAACAACGCGTGTGGTATGTGTAACTTCATATACTGTAACTAAGTTTAATTTTTCGCGCACCACCAATCACGGAAGCGCACAAGGGCTATTATACGTATTTACAATACGTGCGTCTCGTGGGTTAACTTTATGATGTTAAACAATTAACAAAATGATAGGCTGCTCGAATTTCGTGCGAGAGGGAAGTTCCTCTATCCCCTACCCCTTATAAAAAAAAGATAAAAAAATCAAAAAAAAGACTTGCGCACGTATTGTAAATACGTACTCCGTGAATAATTCACCCCGCAGATTTTCCCCATTCCCCACAGTCAAAAAAATCGGGAGCGATTGGAATGATGCACCCTAGATTGCCTGCGGATTTTATTCAAAGCCGCACGGTACCCCCGGTGGAAGCGCACGTAAAAATTGCTTCCCGTAATTTTTTTTGCAGAGTCGGGAATCGAGGATTGTGATAGCGCCTGTATCTGTTTTAGAACGGATAAGACGTCCTATACCCTGACGGAATTTGAGGATAGCTTCCGGGATAGAATACTCATTGAAGGGGGACCCACCGCGTGCTTTGATATCCTCCGATCGAGCCTCAATCAAGGGTGTAGCGGGTGAATCAAAAGGAAGTTTTGTCAGGATGACATGCGAGAGGGCATCGCCGGGAACATCCACGCCTGTCCAAAAACTATCTGTACCGAAAAGAACACTTCCCTTTTTATTTCGGAAGAGAGCGAGCATATCCGACCTTGCGATTCCGTCTCCCTGCACGAGCATCTGCCATCCGTTCTCTTCACAGGCATCGCGAAGTTCTTCAGCGACCCGTCGTAACGTTCGGTAACTGGTAAAAAGTACAAAAGCGTGTCCGTCCGTACTTTTCAAAGCACTTAAAACACGTCCGGGTAGTTCATTTTCGTACTCCTTTACTTCATTAGGCAATGGCATATCGCGTGCCACCGTAACATGCATTTGTTCGGCATAGTTAAATGGACTACCGATGCGTACTGTATCCGCACATTCCGCACCGACGCGTCCGGCAAAGTACGCAGTCCCTAAATCACCGGCGGAAAGGGTTGCGCTGGTACAAATACAAACACGCCCGCTTTCAAATAATTTTTCACGCAGAACCGGCGCTACATTGATAAGCGCGGAACGCAAAGTGATATTTCGCCGTTGATTATCTTTCTCAGCTCCGCGCTCCGCCCAGTAAACCGAATTTTCTATTTCGTGCATAGCGACAAGTTCTTCCGTTGCACCGCGAAATTCGTTCAGACGTGAAGCGGTTTCTTCCAGCTCCGCCTTTGTGACATCATTTTCTTCCTCCTTTTTGAGTTTTATTACCTCTTGTTCCAAGGCGCGCAATGCCGGTGAAAGTACATCATCCGTCCAATCCGGATGCCGCAAGCGGATTTCATTGCTGTTTTCACCGTCTTTGAAGTTCGCATCACGCGACGCACCATCAAAGAAATCGTCACAGGCAGACTGCGCGTCCTCGATGAGTTCAAGCAAACGCGGTGTCGCAATGTGCCGCAGGGAACCTTTGTGGGTGCGTGGATTGTAAAGTCTCAGTAAATTGCGCCTTACCTCAGCCTCCGATAGCAATGTCCCGAATTGATGCGCCGCTACATTCTCTATAGTGTGCGCTTCGTCCAATATCACAAAATCTTTCGCAAATATAAACCCTAAATGCCTTTCTTCTTCATCATCGTCGACGTCTGCGGCTTCATCACGCGCCGCTTCCGAAAGATTCATGAGTCCGAAAAATAAAGTATGGTTAAGTACGACGAGGTCCGCTTCTTCCGCACGCCGCCGAGCTGCCTGATACGGGCATTTCGGACCGCAATTACGCAGGGAACATACGTGATTTTCACTGCATACCTGCGCTTTTACCTTTTCCGATACCCCTAACCCCACGGGTATGGACGACAACCACCCCTCTCCGCAGTCTTTTGCCCACTGTTGCACGAGACGTAATTGCCTTAATTCTTCCTGATTGAAAAGGTCCTTCGCTTGGTCTAAGGCGCGCTGTAAGCGGGTAAGGCACAAATAGTGCGAGCGTCCCTTGAGCAGAGCTGCCCGGAAGGATACTCCCAGAGCCTTGGCTGCCGTTGGTATATCCTTATTGAAGAGTTGCTCTTGCAGATTGATGGTGTGGGTGGATATAAGAGCTTTGCGCTTCTGCGAAAGGGCAAAACGTATGGCAGGTATGATGTATGCAAGGGATTTGCCGACACCGGTACCGGCCTCTGCCAGTAGGGGACGCTCCTCTTGTAAAGCACGGGCTACGGCTACGGCAAGCTCCTGTTGCTCCGGGCGATATTCATAACCTTTCCCTCCGGCTAGTATGCCGTCCGACGCAAAGTCTCCGCGGATTTGTTCTACTAAGTCTGTCCCGTTCATATATTTTTTTATCGTATTCAATGTAATACACGTTCTCCTGTATTCGGAAGTTGTAATCTGATCGGCAGTCCTGGGAAGAAACTACGCAAGGTATTGATGTCCGTATTACCATCCGCAAAGTACCACTTATTCAATTTGGTATCGTGTGAAGTAAGCCCATTGCGGTCGAGTTTTCCTTTTACCACTTCATCGCGGATGGCATAGATAAATGACTTACGTTCCTCGCGTACGACCTTCCCGTTCTTCCCCGGTCCGCATACCACTATCACGGTCGGTAACACGACCAAACGACTCCGCTCCTCGCCGGCATTCAAATCATCGGCACGGACACGTCCTTCCCGGTCCTGTATCGCAGCCTTTACTACTCCGGTAGGCGGTGTAAGTACATACTCCGACACCGGTTCCCCTACGCTGTAGCTTTCAATTTTCACTCCGCTGGTGATCATTTGTTTCCCCATTTTCACGTAATGAGCGCGCAGTGCTGACATTCCCTCCGCTATACGCGTACGTGCCTGTGCGGGTGTTTCTCGGATAAGTCCCATGGTGCGCCGCGCATTATCGGCTTCATTCCCGCTTCTGCTGGAGTATTGCTCGGCATACAAACGTTTCAACGGCGGATACATGTAGTCCAAGGCCCACCCCATATCACATGACCTAACAGCCGCCCCATAGCTGCGCGCCGCTTCTACCGCACTCCGCGCCGCCTCGCTCACAGCCGCGTGTACCATACAACTGAGTACGCACACCATGACACATACGTGCTTTATTATACCCATCCGCATGTGTCCATTTTAGCACAGTCTTTCTTTATTGTCAACTGTAGACAAAATCCGATGCGCAGCCTGTACCCGCATGCGCACCTTCCCGGCTTTTCCATACCCCGCACACCGTCCTTCGTATTCAATCCCCCGCGTGCTTCCCCGCAGCCGTCTCTTCGCTCAGCGTTGCGCCTTTCCTGTTTTCGGAACGTGCGCGAACCGTGATCCTGCCTGCCGCAAGCGCGATGGCAAGCAACGCACAAAGTGCAACCGCCCAATCTCCGAAACGAGCATAGAGGGTAAGCTCTGCCCGAGTATCCACCGGAAGTACAGCGTAACTGAAACCGGGGAGATGGGGTGAGCCATCCCCCTTTCGCAACTCGTGTATCACGGCTCCGTTCGGGGCAATTGCGCAGCATAGTCCCTTGTTGGCGGCACGTACCATAGGACGTCGCAATTCGATGCACCTCAACGCGGCTGCGCGAGCCTGTTGTTCCCCGCAGGCTGATTCACGAAACCACGCATCGTTCGATACATTGACGATTACCTGCGGACCGCTGCGAGCAAACAAGCGCAGGTGGTCTCCTACTGTGTCTTCGTAGCATACTGCCGGTATTACACCTACGGTCATCTCCGTTCCCGGCACCGGGGCGGAGATGGGTGTAGTCCCGGTACCGGGGCGTATACCTTCGCCTACCTGCGTGCCGGTTATGCGCGAGTACGCCTCGCCGATCCATTTGACATCCTGAGCCAAGGGGATGTATTCTCCGAAGGGCATGAGGTGTTGCTTCGATGCCGTTCGTATGCCGACAAAGCCATCGGGTATCATAGCTAGGGAATTGAGTACGCCGACCTGTCTCAGCTCCTTCCCTTCTATACCTAGGAGACATTCATCCGTACCGGTGAACAGCACGAAATCTCGTCCGCCGAGTTCCCGTACTCGTTGACGAGCTAAAGGTAGAGCGGTGCTTTCCTCCAGCAGATATTTCGATGTGATTTCATCGCGCAGGAGTTCACGATTATCCTCCCGACGCCAAAAAGGACACGGTAGGGCACTTTCCGGCCACACCACCCACACGGGAAGTTGAAGAATGAGTCCCACGTCTTCTCGTTCTCGAGCTCGGCGCATGGTATCGCGTGCTATTTCGTTAAAGTATTCCACCGTTGAATCCAAGTACCGTTGATACTGTTCCGGTGAGTGTGGGTCCACAATGTGCTCCGCTTGGTCTTTGTTGATCTGCACAGCCATAACCGGAAGCGGCAATACACCCTCCCTGCGAAGCATTTTGTTAGGTGCGTACTGCTGTGACATCAGGAGTCCCCCAATGAAAAGGAACATGAGGAGTACCACCGCCCCGTAAAAATCCCACGGCTTACACCCCTTCTCCACTCCCCGGAAGTGCATAACTGTTCGCCTGAAAGCACACCATAATACCACGGAAACGGATACCGGAATAAACGAGAGCGCTGTGCTTCCTACGAATTCTGCCCATTGTACGAGTGATATTCCGTCGTAAAGTGCTGTTCCTAAACTATTCCAACTGAATCCTAGGGTACCGTGAGCTCGTAACCATTCTATGCATACCCAAAGTGCGCCCAACCCTATCGCGCTTCGTACCGTTGAACGTAAATCCTTTGCCGCCCATTCCGCCCAACTCGCTTTGCGTACGGAAATTTCGGCGGAGTTGTTTACCGGCGGGGGCGCTAAAACGGGACGTAGCCAACTCGCGGCAACTACCGCCCAGAGTCCGGGTAAACAGGAATACAGTGCCATCAAAGGTATAAATGCTATTGCCATGAATAGAGCCTGAGGTATACAAAACACGTATCCGACCTGCCGAATCCACCAAAAACTTACACAGTACCACCCCATGCCGAATAACCATCCCATGGCGAAGGCGCGTTTCCGACTGATACCGTCCTGCCACAACGCACTGAGTAAGGGTAGTAACCCGATCCATACTAAATTGCCGATATCGTACGGTGGGTATGCAAGTGCCATGAGACCCCCACCCACTAACACCAAAAGAACGTCTTTCCACCAAGAACGACACCTCGCGTGATTTCTCTGCTCTCCGACTTCACCCGCAGTCCCCTTTTCGTCTTCCGTTTTCCTTTCCATGTGCCTATTTTGCCCCGAAAAATGCTTCCATGCAATAAAAAAAGATTGCAAAATAAAAAAAATTAGGCAAAATAGTTGCGGGCACTTAACAAGCCCTACACATTATGGCTGACAACGGAGATAAAAATGAAAAAAATGTACCCGGTATGTTCTATGTCGATAGCTCATGTATCGATTGTGATCTATGCCGTGAAAGCGCATCAGACTTTTTTGCACGTGACGATGACGAAGGTGTTTCGTACGTGAGAAAACAGCCTACAACAAAGGAAGAAATTGCTACCTGCACCGAGGCTATGGAGGGTTGCCCCGTCAGTGCCATCGGTGACGACGGTGAGTAAAGCTACTCTTCCATAACAACGCCTTACAGTGCTTTCCGTCTCATTTCTACCTCGGTTCCCTGTCGGTTTCCCCGACACTCGCGCGAGGTTGGGGTGTTTTGTACCCCGGCGGCATTGTGATGCGTACGGGATGAAGGGAAGGTAATATGGCACGCGAAGCTTCATCACCCGGAACACGAAAGCGCGCGTCGGTCGGTCGTAAACGCCGGGAACCGGAAACGCCGAAACCAGCTCAATCTGCTTTGCCGAGTCATACCGCTGCGCCCCGTTACCGTTTTGTCTCATACCCCGACGGCAGTAGGCGTCCGGAGCGTTACGCGTCTCAGGCTGAAGGGATGAAAAAACAGGCGGAAGCGGACTTTTACGGAAGTCCGGTTCCTCTGTCCACCGGCGCGAATGTACGAGATGCGTCTTCCCTTCTTACCGAGGTGCTCAGTCGTGTAGATTTGCGCGATGCTGATTTTTCTCCGGAATTCTTAGCTCTTATCTGGCGACATGCCGTGGGTGATTTCCTTGCTTCCCAATCCTCTCTCGTCTCCCTTACCAACGGCTGTGCCACCATCCGCTCGCTTCACCCGACCGTCAGTTTCGAATTGCGCCGTCAGCGCGATCGCCTCATCTCCAAGCTTAACGCATCCTTCGGCGAAAATTGTGTGAAAACTGTGCGTATACTGCAAAGATAGTCTTGCCGCACCTTCAATAAAACAACTCATATCAGCAAACTCATTCAATGTCACATTCCGTGTCATTTTTTGTGCGTTTTGACACAAAAACTAGCGCTATTCTATCATTTTCAATATGTTCTAATCGCACAAATCTCGCACAATAAACTCCGGCGGTGTGTTCCATGGCTCTACGTTTTTTTGTGCATTTCATTGCACATTAACTACGTACTCCATTTATTTCGAACATGTTCTAAAATGCACCCCTGGCACATAGGTAATGCCGGACAGAGTAGCATCTAGGGGTATGAACTGCGCAAAAATCCTAATCCGGCAACTCACCTGCCGTCACATCCATGAATTTTTTTGTGCGATTTGACACAAAAACTGATGCTATTCTTTCACTTTCAATATATTCCAATCGCACAAATTTCGCACAATAAACTCCGATAGGATATCCTAGGTTTCCGCGGTTTTTTGTAGGTTTCATTGTGCATTAACTACGTACTCTCTTTATTTCAAACAGGTTCTAAAATGCACCCTTGGCACATAAGTAATGCCGGGCAGAGTAGTATCCGAAGTCACACACGGCAGCATTGAGCAAACTTCCACTACTCCCTACCAATAGCCCTGAGTCGCCACATCCTCTGGCTTCGCAAAATTTGAAAAAAGTACGCACCGTAACAGCGCCTAACTTCCCAATCAAAAGGTGGGGGAGCATCGAGCGCTTCTGCGGTTTGGCGGTGGGAATGCTGCTCGGTTTTTATTCTTTTACTCTCCACTCTCCGTTACGTCGTGAACCTCCGCGTGATAGCACACCCTTTTCTTGAAGAGAACGGAGGACATAAATTACCCTGCCGTCGGTAAGATGAAATTCACTCGCAATCTCTCTACGCGTAGCATTCGGCTTACTTTTCAGATAGGAGAGGATAGCCTGTTCTTCCTGTGTTTTCCTTGTATCTGCATCCGGTGTTCGCTTCCGATTGCCATCCCGTTCAGGACGTATAAAAGTAAGAGTAACAGCTGCCGGATTGATTGTATAGTACGGAGCAGGTATCCTTGCATCTCTGCACGTAGAAAAAATACGCATTACTCCGCTTCCCCATTGTTCGATGATATGCATACGCTGAAGTACAGAAGCCAACAGCGGATTACGTAAACGCGAGACTCCACTGAGCATCTCCTCCTCTGTAAGAGGCTGTACCAGTCCACCGGGAGATGTTACTTCCACGCGATCATCAAAAACCGATACCTGAATATAACCCGGTATGAGATAATTACGGTGTACAATAGCATTGACTATGGCTTCTTTAAGGGCTGCAATAGGTATTTCCGGCATGTCCCGCCTGTACACATCACCAATTACAGCCGCACACCGCAGGTTCTGTCTTAAAAAATAGAGAGCATCTTCTATCTGCTCTGTCACCGAACCCGATATCACTCGCCTATCATAAAAATTGACTTTCTCTACACCGGTAAAACGTGCGCACTGTATTTCTGCAAAGTGAAGATTTTTCCCAAGTAACAAGCTGAACGCCACAGTGGGATAGTACGTCCTTTCCTTCCTCTCTATGAGTTTCCAATTCAGTAGCTGCTTCGTTGTTAGTTTCCTCGCTCCGTTGTCAATGCCTTGACTTATTTCATCACACACTTTTTTTATCTCTGTCGCCTCAAGCGGCGGAAAACTGTGCTCCACCAAGCAATCATACGATGTTCTCATCCCCTGTATCGTAAGCTCCCGTATGGCGTTATCCTCGGCCAACCTTGTCGTTGCATCAATGCGTATGTACGTCCCTTTATTGATTCCCTCCTTCCTCAAATAATAAGGAGTATTCGGCAATGGCGGTACCTCTACAATAAAAATTTCGACTTTCCCAATTTTTTCCCACGAATAGGATGGCGTTACCTGCGGTTTGCAATTGTCAGATATCATGCTTGTTATCCGATCCTGCAACTTCCACCTGTCTCTACCCTCTATCCCTACAATCTCCCGTGTTTCATCATCCACCCCAAAAATTATCCTCCCCCCCTTTCCATTCGCAAATGCCACTACTGTTTTTAGCATGCTACGCACGTCTTCACTTATACAACGCTTGAATTCTAATACATCACTCTCGCCTGCCTTGATTAACTCTTCTACCTTCTTCATAAAGCTATTCTACCTTCTTCATCTCCTATGTCAATTTTTTTTGTGCGATTTTGACACAAAAACTAGCGCTATTCTCTCATTTTCAATATGTTCTAATCACACAAATCTCGCACAATAAACTCCGGCGGAGTGTTCCATGGCTCTACGTTTTTCTTGCATTTCATTGCACATTAATTACGTACTCCATTTATTTCAAACAGGTTCTAAAATGCATCCTTGGTACATAGGTAATGCCGGACAGAGTAGCATCTAGGGGTATGAACTGCGCAAAAATCCTAATCCGGCAACTCACCTGCCGTCACATCCATGAATTTTTTTGTGCGATTTGACACAAAAACTGATGCTATTCTTTCACTTTCAATATATTCCAATCGCACAAATTTCGCACAATAAACTCCGATAGGATATCCTAGGTTTCCGCGGTTTTTTGTAGGTTTCATTGTGCATTAACTACGTACTCTCTTTATTTCAAACAGGTTCTAAAATGCACCCTTGGCACATAGGTAATGCTGTGTAGAGTAGAATCCGAAGCCACACATAGTCGAACTGAGTCCTCTCCAACCACACGAGTCTACTTTCTGAGTCGTATCTGTTCCGGTAAAATTCACGCTTCAGTAGTGATCGATGACTTTGCGGCAGGACCGCGGTTTAGTCTTGCCACAAGCGGAAGTCGGTGGTAAAATGCGAAACGTGCTGGATATATGCTTGTTGGGAACAGGAGGCACGCTACCCTTGGTACATAGGTGGCTCACGTCATTGATGGTGCGTTACCAAGGACATAGCGTGCTGGTAGATTGCGGCGAGGGAACACAGGTAGCAGCCGTTGCTGCCGGGATGAGCCTGAAACCGATAGATAAGTTACTGCTTACGCACTTACATGCTGACCATGTGAGTGGTTTGCCGGGGTTGCTGTTAAGCATAGCGAATTCTGGGCGGACTGAGCCACTTTCCATTGTAGGACCTGTCGGAACGGAAAGGGTAGTGAAGGCGCTGCGTTCCATAGCCAATAATTTACCGTTTGATGTGCAAGTCTCTGAAATAGACACCGAAGAGCAAACTATGTTCTTTTTGGAATGTGATATACATGCCTTTGCGCTCAATCACGGAGTACCGTGCTACGGTTATTCATTTATCCTACCGCGGCAGGGGAAATTTGATGTTCAGCGAGCTCGTGATGCCGGAATACCGATGAAGTTATGGAAATGCCTGCAACGCGGTGAAACGATAGAAGAAGAGGGGCGCATCTACACACCGGACATGGTATTGGGACCGCCGCGACGCGGGATAAAGGTAACTTATTGCACAGACACACGCCCCACCCCCATGATTCCGCGAATGGCAGCTGGTTCTGATCTCTTCATCTGCGAGGGCATGTACGGTAGCAGGGAAATGATCGCTACCGGCTGGGAAAATCGGCATTTACTCATGGAAGAAGCGGCACAAATGACCAAGGAAGCCGGGGGTGTTCAGGAGCTTTGGCTTACCCACTTCAGCCCGTCTATGCCGAATCCCAAAGCATACCGCGATGCCGTACGCGAGATATTTCCCAACACATATACACCGAGGGACGGATGGTGTAAGACTCTCTCCTTCATCGACGAATAGTGAAAAGTACAGCGATCACCGTGTGTGCGGGTATAGCGACTATGCTTGTGTGGGCACAGCCGCAGGAGGATGACCCGGTCGTAGAAACTGGCGGAGGTGTTGCGACACCGGATGTCTTAGAAGAGCAACCGGATGTGGATGAATTACCTCCTTGGCTCATCGATATACCGAATGAAGGGAATACCCCGGAGGGAACGGGGCGCTCGCCCACTCTTCCGGTAGAATATATCGTTGAAGATAAACATGTTGTTTCAGAATCACGGATGTTTTCGGTGAGTGGTGGGGATGTTTTGAGGATGGGGGTATTGGCAGCTCACGCGGATGATATCCGCAAGCATTTCAACCTCTTGCTGGGGATGTCCAACGAATGGAAATACGGTATTTCCATTCGACTTTGGGGGACAACCGCCGACCGTGTACACCCCAATCCCATCCGTACCCGCATACGTATTATCGGGAAAGAACCTAATCTACAAATTCGCATTTTTGCCGGTGGAGGAATCAATTTGGAACGGCTCGACGAGGCTATTGTCACCATGCTCCTCTATGAATATGCTTTACGCGGAGTCAACGCAAATGCCCTACCGGAGACTGTTCAGATACCCGGCTGGCTACTCGTAGGTATTCAACAAGCCATGCTGTGGCGGGAGGGGCGTATCGATCGCCGTCTGTACCAAAGTCTCTTCAACAAAGCAGAAATGATGTCCCCGGAAGATATCATTAACACACAACCGACCGAATTACTCGATGCGGGTTCGCGGCAGGTATACGAGGTATCGTGTGGGGTACTCATCTTAGGGTTGCTGCACCAAGAAGATGGGGCACAACGTCTGCGTACACTCATGGCAGATGCCATCATTCAGGATATTTCCGATTCTCGGGATGTGATAGGTTCATACTTTCACGAACTTAACCTGAATAAAACGAATTTTACAAAATGGTGGGCACTTGAATTAGCGACCTTAGCCCTACCGAATACAGCTGATTTACTAACACCTTTAGAAACAGAGCGTCGTCTCAATGAAGCACTCACGTTCACCGGTGTTCAGGAAGGCACGCGTCTACCTCTCTCCATTAACTTGCACCGACTCGAGCAATTGACAAAACAGCCGAATTGGCAGCGGCAGCTTTACCCATGTATGGTTAAGCTCTCTCAGCTGAATCTGACTGCTTTCCCGGGTTACCGTGTGATTATTTCGGAGTATTTGGACATCATCACGCGCTTGGCAAACGGAGTTTCTCCGAAAGAAGTTGAGTCGGCTCTTGCACCGCTTGCTGAATTACGTCGCGCTTATTCCGAAGCGTCAACTCGCGGTCGTGATTACTTGGACTGGTATGAAGTGACACACTTAGGACGCGCCAATTCCGACAGTTTTGACCGCTACGCCGAAACAATGCGACTTCTGCGCAAGCAAGCTAACGGACCGGTCACACCCATTAGTCAATACCTAGATGCCATCGAAGCCCTGCATGAGCTCTCGTCCGGGGAACCTCTACCGGAAATTTTACGTCAAGACATCCCCAAGAAACGCGAATAATACCCCACTCCTCCCATGCGTTCATTGCCTACCATGCAGTACGAAACACGCGCACACGCACAGGGATACCGGCTAGTATGCGGTATCGATGAAGCCGGGCGTGGTCCGCTGGCAGGTCCCGTCGTTGCCGCGGCTGTGGTACTCCCGGAAGGTTTCGTCCTTCCCGGACTTACGGATTCTAAACAGCTTTCCGCCGGGAAACGTGAAGTACTCTACGAATACCTCATGGCGGATGCTTCTGTGCTTAAATACGTAGCGTCTGCTTCGACGGAAGAAATTGACCGTCTGAATATTCTGCGAGCTACACATCTGGCCATGGCACGCGCTGCGCGAGGGGTGTACCCGATGCCGGATTTTTGCATCATCGATGGTCTACCTGTCCCTGATTTTCCGCTTCCTTGCAGTTCATTGGTTAAAGGCGATGCCCTGTGTTTGAGCATAGCAGCCGCGAGTGTGCTTGCCAAAGTGACACGAGATCGGATCATGCTCCGTTTGCATGCCCAATTTCCTGTTTACGGTTGGGATCACAATGCGGGGTATGGCACGAAAGAACATCTTTTAGCTATTCAAGCCCATGGAATTACGCCACATCATCGCCGCTCGTTTGCACCTGTTGCACAGGCTGCGCTGCCCTTGGAGTTCTGACGCTGCCTCACTTCCGGATGCCCGTTACCGCGGAGCGTATGCTGAGCTTGTCGCTGCTTCTTTCCTCCGTTCCCAAGGTCTGTGCATCCTACGTCGTAATTTTCGTTGGGGAGATCGGGGTGAGCTCGATATTGTTGCGCGTGACGGAGATACCTTGGTCGTTGTTGAAGTGAAGAGTACAATTTCCCCTTCTTCGGGGGATCCGGGACGCGCTATCTCGCGTAAAAAACGCAGTCTCTTACGTTTAGGGGCACACAATTGGCTGCGTCTCCTCGGTGACCGCGTACCCGATATCTCAGTACGTTTCGACATCATCGAGGTCTTTCTTTCCCCGCGTGAGCGTCCGGTACTGCGCTGGCACAAAAACGCATTCCCGCTCCGGTCTGACAGGTAAGCTATACTTTCCGTTGTTCAGAAACGGAAATCGACTTCTGCGGCGACGAATGCACCGGGTTTGTAATGTCGCATTTTGATGGTGTCGTGGTCTGCACGTCGTTGGCAGAACTCAGCGGTTGTTACCAAACTCATTCCTACCGCTAGATTAAGCATTTTCTTCGGTGCACCCGGTTGTGCAAAATTGTATTCTACAAGCCCCGCTAGGGCTAAGGATTTCATCCGAAATATTCTTTGACCGTACGATGATGCAACCATCCACGCACCACTTTCATAACAAAGTGCCGGACCTATGCGCAGATCTTCCCGCATTTTATAAAGAGCCGCAAGCTGACCACCACGAAAACGGAGCATCCATTCCGGCGTGGGCTCCCACCGAAAGGAAAAATAAGGTACTACCGGCTGATCCCCGAAACGCGGTGATACGGCCAAACCTACCCCATAGACAAATGTTTCACTGACTTTAGAATCGTATTCCGCCGACACCCCTAGGTCCCATGCTCGTGCAGAACTTACGGTATCTCCGGCATAGCGCGGCATCAAGGTAACCATAGCACGCCTGCTTTCCCCGAACGGTCGCACTACACTTATGGGTATCGAAAAATCATACAAGTCGTCGCGCCGTAAATCGAGCTGACCTCCGACATCCATCAGCGTTACCCCGACATTCGCCTGTACATTGTAGTACCACTTACCTATGTGACTTTTCCGTCCATCCGCAAAGGGGATATTGACCGAATATTCCTGCATGCCTAGATGCGATCCGCCGTGTCGTTCCCTCATCCGACTCAGATACACAACCCGCGCGTAACTGGGTAACATTCCCGTATCCGGTGTCCTCAGTGTCCATAACTCCTCTCTTGCTCCTGCCTTCCCCACCACCAACGCCAATATTATCATCAAAACCTGCGCTATCCTGATCTCGAGCTTCATGCGGCATATACTACCATACCTTGATTTCTTGATCAAGACTTTTTCGCATGTAATAGACTCTGCGTCATATCCACCCTAGGAAAAATCCACCTTAGGAAAATTTTCGATAATCGCTGCAATGCCTGACCAGCGTGTTTTTTTTCACGCGCTGTGCATGTACAGGAGCTTCAGGCTAATGAGAGTTTTGATTTGTCCTTCACGAGGATATCCCAGCTCTACTTTCTTTTATCTACGCAGCTTTGCCGCACCCAACCGTTTGACTTCGTAAATCGTACTTAAGCACATCCGCGTTGCCCCGCGACAAAAACTATGCCCGGAGATGAGCCGCCTCTCTTTCTTGGGGCAGGTGTGAATTCCCTCGGGGGAAAGTGCGGAGATGAGATTTTTTTATTGCCAAGCGCGGGTGAATGTGCTACCATACGAATGCGGAGAGGGAAGCACAGATGCTTTTTTATCCGATGCAAAGTAAAAGATTTGATACCATGTCGACAGAAAAGAACGAGACCAATATCATAGTGACCGGGCGTCATATAGAGGTTACGGATGCTATTCGTGAGTTTGCCCGTAAAAAGATAGAAGCGATACACATTGACTATCCGCGCATTGTGGAAGCACGTGTGGTGGTAGACGTACAAAAAGACAGGCATGTTGCTGAAATTGTGCTGTATTGCGCGGATCGCATTACGATACAGGCATCTACAACCGGGAATGACCTTTATGCGGCTCTGGATGAAACGGTGACCAAGATCATGCGACGCATGCGCAAACATAAAACTCGGTTACTGAAGCATTTCCGCCCGCATCGTTCGCAGAGTATACGAAAACTTGAGGAGAAAGTATACGAAGAAGATGTGTTGGATCAGGATGTCGACATAGACGCTCCGGATGATCCGAAACCGGTACGCATAACGCGCGAGGGTTATGAGCTGAAGACGATGTACAAAGAGGATGCCATCATGGAGCTGGAAATATCCGGTAAACCCTTCGTGCTGTACCGCAATGCGCGGCGGAATGTACTTCAGATCGTGTATCGGTTACACGAGGGAGAGTACTCTATCATTGAGCTCGGCAACGAGTTAAAGGCGTAAAGAACTTTCGGAAGCGACCGAAAAGCAGACACACGGCACGCGGCGCGGGTCGGCGGATGTTTCGGTGTGTCTGCCGGTAGGTTTACCCCTGCGACACATGGATTTATTTGAAAATACAGACCGAGAGGGAGTTAACGAACGGGAGCGGTATGAAGAGATCTGTCGGGTCGTACGTCGCAATAATGAGTTGTATTACGCGAAGGCGCAGCCGGAGATATCGGATGCCGAATACGACCGGATGTATCGTCTCATACAGAGTATAGAAGCGCGGCATCCGGAATACATCTGCCCGGATTCCCCGACTCAGCGGGTGGGTAATGATTTATCGGAGGGTTTTGCCAAGGTACGCCATACGGTACCCATGTTGAGCATAGAGGATATCTTTGAGCATAAACGGGAAGAACCCGGAGAAAGTGATCGTGAGCTCATAGAGTTCTACAGGCGACTGGCTGCGGCACTCGGAGTGGCTGAAGCTCATGTTGTAGTGGAACCGAAGATTGATGGTTGCGCGGTGACGCTTATGTACCGGCGCGGGAAACTCGAATACGCGGCAACGCGTGGTGACGGGAATGTGGGAGATGATATCAGTGCCAATGTACGAACCATACGTTCCGTACCGCAGCACTTACCTGCCGGGGTCCCGGAAATCCTCGAAGTACGCGGTGAGATATATATGCCGTCGGAGGAGTTCGAAGCACTCAATGAACAGCGGGATGCCGAAGGATTGCCTTGCTTCGCCAATCCGCGTAACGCTACGGCAGGAACTATCAAATTACTTGATCCGGAGGAAGTTGCGCGGCGACCCTTGCGATTTTTGGCGCACGGAATAGGCGCATACGAAGGGCCCCCCCTGCGGTGTACGGATGATTACGAACGTTTACTTACCCGTATGGGAATTCCGTACAACAAACCTATCCTTCATGCGCATACCCTCGAGGAGTTACGCGCGGCTGTACGGGAAACGGACACGTTGCGACGGGGGTTAGGTTTCGGGACTGACGGTGCTGTGGTGAAATTAGATGATTATACGGTGCGTCAGGAACTCGGAACAACTGCTCGGGCACCGCGATGGGCGGCGGCCTTTAAGTATTTGCCGGAGCAGAAAGAGACACGACTGCTCGGGATCACGATTCAGGTTGGGAGGACCGGGGTATTGACACCTGTAGCGGAGCTTGAACCGGTGCTGATTTCCGGTTCTACGGTATCTCGGGCTACGCTGCATAACCAAGACGAGATAACGCGCAGGGACATACGCATCGGCGATACGGTACTCATTGAAAAAGCGGGCGAGATTATACCTTCCGTGGTGGGAGTGATTTTAGGTAAACGATCTACGGATTCGCGTGCTTATTCTTTGTCGGAGGCGGTACACGGGGTGTGTCCGAGTTGCGGTGCACCTATATCCCGAGAGGATGGACAGGTAGCGTGGCGGTGCACAAACTTTGCGTGTCCGGCGCAGGCTGTCACGCGTACGTCTTATTTTTGCTCACGAGCGGCTTTGGATGTAGAAAGTTTCGGAGGAGTTGTATCGGAGGCGTTGGTGAAATCCGGGTTGATACACTCACCGACGGATATCTTTCGACTTTCCCTCGAAGAGTTGGCTGCGTTGAATTTGGGGACTGCCGAGGAACCGCGACGTTTCGGTGAAAAAAATGCGGCGAGGGCATTAGAATCACTTGAACGTGCTCGTACTCTATCGTTGGAACGCTGGTTGACCGCCTTCGGGATTCCATCGATTGGGAATGTTACAGCACGCGAAGTAGCCAAGTACCACCGCGATCTCGTCGAGCTATCGCATTCGGTTTTTTTACGAATACTTGTTGAATCGGAAGAGGAGGTGACGCGTTACAATCAGCTTAATCCGCGTTCCCGTCGCAACCGTGAAAACGGCAACTCCGATTTGCTGCGGGAGAGGGAAGCGCTGCGGCTTTCCGTTTTCACTAAGGCAGAGCCATTTATCCGGCGCGGATACATGGAGATAGAATCAGAGGGTTCCAATCGGCTTCGGCTCGTAAATCCTATCGGGTCGGTTGCCTGCCGGAATCTGTTTGCGTACATAGAATCCGAGGCGGGGAAAGTTGTATTTTCCGCGCTTGCGCAACTCGGGATAAATCCTGTTTCCGATTGTTATGCGGAATCGTTCGTAAATCAAGTGCAGGGACCACTTGCCGGTCTCTCCTTTGTTCTTACCGGCACACTGAGTGCGCCTCGCGCCGAAGTAGAACGGGCTATTGCCGAAGCCGGAGGTAAAGCGACCGGATCGGTCACGAAAAAGACGAGCTATCTCGTAGCCGGGGAGGGGGGAGGAAGTAAACGCGATAAAGCACTTAAACTCGGAGTTCCTATCATTGATGAAGCTACACTACGTCGTATGTTGACTGCGTCGGATGCCTGATTCTCTCGTTATATACGGTACAATTGCCGTCGATACGCTCATTACACCGCACGGAAGAGCGGATGCGACGGTGGGTGGTTCCGGGATTTACGCTGCCTTGGCAGCGCGTTTGACGTGTCCGCGTCATGTGTTACTCGGTGTTATGGGGTCGGATTTTCCTTCCGGTCGGCGCGAACAGTTGGAGAAAGCAGGTGTGAACTTTCGGTATGTCGTTGCGCTTCCGGGAAAAACTTTTTCGTGGACCGGGCGTTACGAGGAGGATATGAATTACCGTACCACGCTGCGTACCGATGAAGGAGTACAAGCGCGGTGGACGCCTGTGATGCCGCCGCATCTGCGTCGAACCTGTCGTGTACTTGCGCTGGCTAATGTATCCCCTCCTCTGCAATATGCGATGCTCGAGCAGTGTAACCCCCGGGCTTTTACGCTCGCGGATTTCATGAAGAGTCAGATTATACGGGAACCGGCGTATACAAAGAGGTTGTTGTCGCGTGTGGACATGGCTCTCATGAACGATGAGGAAGCCCGGCAATTTGCCCAAACCGATGATCTTACCGAAGCCGGACTCGCTCTTCTTCGTGCCGGACCTTCCGGAGCTATCGTTAAACACGGCAGCGCCGGGTCCACCCTCTACCACAGAGAAGAGGACGGTACCGTTCGTACCTTTCGTTGTCCGCCTACTCCTGTAGTTGCCGTTGATCCTACCGGTGCCGGTGATAGTTATCTAGGTGCGTTGGCCGGCTACATCTGTCAGGCTTCACCCGATCAAAAACCGAGTTGGGAAATACTGTGTCGGGCAGTTTCTGTTGCCGGTACGATTGCCGCGCATACCTGTGAACATGTAGGAGTTGAAGCGCTGCTTACGCTCCGCTGAACCGCGCGAACTACCGCATGCATCGGGATGTACCGTTACGGGGGGGAGATGCGCACCGGAGTACGCCGAACGTTCAATCAAAAAAAGCGCAAATGCAGCGGGGATGCGAGCATTGAGAAGGGGCTATGGTTCTACCATCGTAGCGTGTGTCTTCTTACTCTTGTAAGGTCGAGGAACCGTACACGTGGTATGCAACAAAAGGGTGACTCGGTGCCATCGTGTGTGGCTGTGCACGACTCCTGAAGCTACTCTGACAACATTTTTGCGTGTCAAGAGTACATTTTAGAACCCACTTGAAATAAATGAGGTGCGCAGTTAATGTGCGATGAGACGCACAAAAAATGCGGAGCTACAGGACACTCTGTCGGAGTTTTTGTGCGAAATTTATGTGATTAGAACGTGTTGAAAATGAAGTTATAGCATGATATTTTGTGTCAAATCGCACAAAAAAATTCTTTAGTTATGGCGAGAGACGCGTTATGGGTTTAAATTTTTACAAAGTTCGAGGTACTAGATGCTATGTTGCCCGGCAGTTATATATGCCAATGGTACATTTTAGAACATATTTGAAATAAAAAGAATACGTAGTTGATGTGCGATGAGACGCACAAAAAATGCGGAGCTGTAAGACACACTATCGGAGTTTATTGTGCGAGATTTGTGCGATTAGAACGTATTGAAAATGAAGTTGTAGCATGATGTTTTGTGTCAAATCACACAAAAAAATCATGTATATGGTAAGTGCAGGTTATTGGATTGGGGTTTAAGTGTTAATCAAAAATTCCGGAGGTAACTTCCACCACTTCCACCGCTTTCGTTTGTTAGGTTGTGGCACACCACATACATCGGTGGAATCCTTACACGCAGGGACGCTCAACGGAGCTCGCGTTTATCTCAATTCCAAAATGCGGCAGGAAGGTAAGGCAATGTTCATCGGGGTGGGACACAGGGGAACTGCATCCAGCAGCTAGCTGACTAACTTCGTTCGCCGTACTTAATCACCCCCACATTCCCCTGAAACTAAGCCATCACTCAACGTTAGACAGCCTTTTTCCCTTGAGATGAATATGGCTTATTCGGCATGAGAGAAAAATAAGTATTGTCAAGTGAGGGAAGCGGGTGTAGAATAGACCCGCTTTAATTTGGTAACACATTACTGAATATGTCAGACAATATAGAAACCCAAGTAGTAGATGTCATCGTTGACCAGCTCGGAGTAGAGCGGAGTAAGGTGACACCTGATGCCAAGCTAATTGATGATCTGGGAGCGGATTCGCTTGATATTGTAGAACTCGTCATGTCACTTGAAGATAAGTTTCCTGTGGAGGTATCGGATGAAGATTCCGAGAAACTCAGGACAGTTGGTGACGTTGTAGCGTATATAAAAGAACATCTGCAGAATTAGGGGAGAATGTGCCTATCGTAGTGTCGGCTGACACTGTGTCCGCGCCTACGTAGGTAAGGTGCAGCTGGGGACTGGGAGTGACCTTTGAATTCAGTTATCTTTCGTATGAGGGAGATGCGGTATCTTGGGGTAGTCGAAGGTAATGGACGGTGTGGGCAGTGCGCGTACTGAGGAGGGGGAGTTCAGGTCTCTTTGTTTGTTTGCATAGCATTTACGATTAAACTCCTAGATGCTCTGGTGTGTGGGGGTGTGGTGAGACACTCTAAGAATGTTGCAGAACAGGGGAACCTAAGGAAAATATATAGGAAACGGATGTGGGATGGTATGAAAAGCGACAATGTAGGGTATGCGATACGGCACACGAAAGTGCTCTATCAACCGTATCGTCGCATAGAGTCCTTCGGGGAAACAAGGTACAATTTTCGGCTGTTGAGCGAACCTATGGATGAAGTAGGGGTGTGTCGGGTACGTATAGGGTGGGTGGAAGCGGGAAAACCTCGTATTATAAAACCAAGGCACTTATGTAAACCCGGAGTTGAAGGTTTTAGTGGCGAAGCTGCGCGTTTCTTTGAATGGATGTACAAAAATGGTGTACCTGTACAAGCGCTTATCGCGTACGGTTTCCATTTTAGTCGCTCGGATGTACAAGAGGAATTCCTGCACGAAGATATACGAGTAGTCAGTGAACGAGTGGTACATGAAGCCGAGAATAGCGGCGATACCTTACGAGCTGTAATTGAAGGAGTAGATGATGTTTGGGAAATCTCCTTGCTAAGTTTTATGCTTGAAATGATCCAGCAATCTCATGAAATTAATATCTTTGATTATAAGCGTCGCGGTCTGCTATAGTTTTACGGCATGTCTCGCACGAGAAAATTATTCTTTATGGCCACGGCGACCGGCTGAATTGGAGCAAGCTCAACGTTTGCATTACGACAAGAAGGATGATGAAGCCCTACGTGTGCTTGCCCCCTTCATACGGAAGCGAGGTTTGGCTGGTCATGAAGCACGACAACTTATGGGGAGCATCAATATGCGACGCTACCTAAGTACCAAACACCCTCGTATGCGCATTCATACAGTACGGCGCGGTGAAAATCTCGATCGCATTGCCACCAATTACAAAAGTTCAACGGAGCTTATTACGTACGTCAATCGTTTACTTGATCCATCGGACTTAAAAGCAGGTCAGGAAGTATACGTTGTTCCGGCTGATCTTCGAGCAGAATTACGCCTAGTCGATCATGAAGTTTCACTGTGGGATGGTAATATCTTGGTAGCATCCTATGACATTCAATGTTCGCCGGAATTATTAAAAGGAGAGAATGAAGAAGCTACTCTTGTAGAGCGTACCGGCGAACTCAACGGAAGACGTGTCCCACGTGTATCAGTTTTTTTTGCCAGTGCCAACCGTATACTGCGACTTTCCAACGGTCTTGTCTTTACCGGTGTGGGAAACTCCGTTCCGAGTGGCACATACGTACAGCTACAACCTAAAGACCTTAATGAGCTGTCCATGCTTTTAAGCAAGGGTGCGAGATTCACCATTGTCAAAAAATAAACTAAAGTCCCAGCGCGTTTGTGCCTCCTACTTTTCTTTCCCTGCACCTACGCCACAAGGTCATCACTACTCTTCGTCCGTCATTAAACATGCGGCAGGGAGAAACGACAGTTCAGTGAACTTCCACAACTACGTTGTCCTCATCCAACATCCATGCACCCTTGGAAAAGAGTCCGATGAACGGAACAATAAATATGCATGTACCGACGATATCCAGAACACCGGTGGGGGAAAGTCCGTTATCAATGATGACAGAGCCAACCTTGTTGCCATTCTGAGCGGTGATAACGTGCGCTCTATTCTTAGTAAGAGAAATAGTGCCGGAACCGATGCCTATATACTGACCGTCAGCACGTAAAGTAGCCTGTGGATCATTAGAACTTACAGTAACAGGCTGCTTACCGGATGCAAGGAGAGAGCAGGAACTAATGGATAAACAGAGCGCCGCGACAACCCCCACATGAACATATCGCCTAGCGCGAACAAACCTGCGAGCAAAGTCAAAACGTGATGCCTTAAGCCAAACATGATGTTGGGTGACGTCGGATTTCATATCATATAAGGTTACAGCTGACAACTTACGCGAACCGGGACTTGAACCCGGGACCAATAGATTAAAAGTCTACTGCTCTACCGACTGAGCTATTCGCGCATAGACATGCCATACGTACCGGCAAGCGCACCATACTACATCCGAGTAATCGTTATGTCAAGTAAAATTCTTGTATTACGGGAATTTTTTTTAATTTTTCGGAATACACTGCTGCGTCGTGCTTGCAAGTAAGCAGGAAAAGTTGTACAATATGTGTGTTTGCATTTAAGTTAATTAGCTCACTCATCTACATTTTTTTTGTTTGAAACGTATGAAAGCTGTTGAAATTCTGAATGTGCACAAAAGTTTTCCCGGGAGTTGGGGGAAAAATACGGTATATGCAGTCAAAGGAGTAAGCATAGATATTCATGAAGGAACCGTATATGGACTCATAGGACCGAATGGATCCGGTAAGAGTACGCTGATGAAAATGTTGGTGGGTTTACTTGCACCGAATGAGGGAAGTTGCCGTGTTTTTGGTGTACCTGCTACAGCTACGGTTAATCGCTGCGAAATTGGTTTTTTACCGGAAAATCCTTACTTTTATAAATTTCTTACAGGTGAAGAAACTCTACGTTTTTACGGACGACTCTGCGGACTAAGCGGAGGCAGACTTAATGAACGAACAGAATATTTGCTTAAATTAGTGGGGTTAGAAGGAGCGGCGAAGCAGAGACTTGCCGGGTATTCGAAGGGGATGTTACAACGGATAGGGGTAGCGCAAGCACTCGTGCAAGATCCACGTTTACTTGTACTCGATGAACCCACAGCCGGAGTGGATCCTATCGGATCGCGTATCATCCGTAATATCATATCAGAGCTCAAACATAAAGGATTGACTGTTTTCCTTTGCTCTCACTTGTTGGAACAGGTGCAGGAAGTTTGCGACTGTGTAGGTATCCTTTACCAAGGATGTTTAATTGCCGAAGGAGGAATCGATGAATTAACCGGCGACACGCAACATTGGCAGATAACTCTTCGCAATCCTTCGCCGGAACTGCTGGGAAACATTCAGCAGATTGCCGGCGAATCATGGCTAAAAGCTACCCCGGCACGCCGCTCCCTCGAAAGTGTTTTTATACAGGGTATACGCAGGAAAATGCAGGAAGATTGAACATCATCCCTTCTCAATCCCCACATATCTGTCCCAAGAAAATCAAAACTAACCGCCACGATGTCTCTCCCTGTATGGGTTTTCATGCATTTCGCATACCACACAGGTGCCTTGAGTATCATACGCGATTCTTTCTCTGCTTTGCCCGACATCCTGTAGTCGCTACCCGTCCTTCGTACCTGTACAGAAGAGCGATTTTTCTATCAATGCCGCCTGCATAGCCGGTCATGCTACCGTTGGCGGCGATTACTCGGTGACAGGGTACAATGATGGATATGGGATTGCGAGCAACAGCACCACCCACGGTCCGCGCTGACATCTTTTTCATTCCATGTTCATCGGCAATACGTTTCGCAATTTCACCGTAGGTCATAGTCTGACCGTATGGGATAGTACAAAGGATTTTCCACACATTATTTCGGAAGGTTGTACCGATAAAACGGAGCGGCGGAGTGAAAGCAGGTTCCCGACCGGAAAAATAAATATCGAGCCAGTGTTTTGTCTGTACAAGGACAGGTATTTCCCGCAGTTCATGCTGCCGTTCAAGGTTGTCGGCATAGTACCTCTGCCCGGCAAACCATAATCCGGTTAATCCCGTGTCATCCGCCGCGAGCAGTATATCCCCCAACGGTGATTGATAGTGACTTGTGTATTGCATATCAATGTAGTGATTCGTTGCATCTGCGATTATATATCTTCATCGCGGAGCAATTCTTCGGTAATTTCGATAGCCGTGATGTGCTCTTCAGCCTGTTCGTCGATGGCTTGAGCATGTCCGTTCAGTGCTTCAAAGGAGGAAAATTGGGCAGCTCGCTCCGCCATGGGCATAGGGATACGTCCGAGAGAACGATGGTGCGGTAAGTAAAATATATCCGCGTAAACTTTTTCCGGGTCAGTATTCATGCGCGGTGACCTCCTATTTGAGCGTTACGTTTACGGGCAGTTGCGCCCTCCTGCAAGTTCATGCCCTTGAGTATGGCATTTTTCCCGAATCTCTTTTTGATATCCAGCATAGCTTGTTGCAAACGATGTTCACGGTTCAGTTTTTCCGCATCATCCGGTAAGTTGTCCGGTGCTTCCGTATCAAAGAGTTGGGCTTGTCGTAAGGGTGCCGGAGCATGTCCTCCCGGTACAACATGCATGGCTACGACGTTGATACGCCGTATGAGCAAGCGCGGATTCACCTCGCGTACAAATATCTCATCGATGACTTGCATGAGCAGTTTAGCCGATGACGTATGTACAGGAAGATTCTGTGCGCCATGGGATGATTTCGGTACGCTGCGTCCATATCGGTCACTTTTCACCGGTCCTTTGTAAAAGGTTTCACCACGTCGTAGATTGACTGCATCATACCCTATCCGAAGTTCCACACGGTCAGTCACACACATGCGTTTTACGAGACTCAGGGCAAGCGCATCCGCCATTTCACGTACTACGAGACGCGCTTGCTCCGCGGTATACGGTACAGGTAAAACCTGACCGGAGCTCAGACTCGATGTCGCCGGATGATACGCCTTGATATCGCGTATTTCACAAGGTTCGTAGCCCCAAGCATGGTCGATGAGTAACTCCGCATTCACCCCGAATAAGTGATAGAGCAAAGCTTCATCGCGAACGGAACGACGCGCGACATCGCCCATGGTATACATGCCGTGTGCTTCCAGTTTTTTCGCATAACCGCGACCTATTCGCCAAAAGTCCGTAAGGGGTCGGTGACACCATAGCAGCTTTCGGTAACTCATCTCATCGAGCGTTGCTATCCGCACTCCTGCCGCGTCCGGTTCAGCATGTTTGGCAAGTATATCCATGGCAATTTTGGCTAGGTAAAGATTAGTTCCCACGCCGGCAGTAGCCGTAATCCCCGTGGTACGCAATACCTCGCTCACCAAGTGTGATGTTAACTCCTTTGCCGTGGTGCGGTAGAGTTTTACATAGTCTGTAAGATCAATGAATACCTCGTCGATAGAATACACATGGATGTCCTCCGGCGCAACGGAACGCAGGTAGACTTCGTAAATACGTCGACTGTAGTCGATATAAAGAGCCATACGCGGAGGTGCTACCACGTACGTTAAAGCCATTTCCGGGTGAGCTGCCAGCACGTTCGCGTCCGAGCTCTGCCCGCGCAAGGTGTGTCCGTACGCAGCCCGGCGCATACTATTCACCTGCTTAACCTGTTGTACAACTTCAAACAGTCGCGGTCGTCCCGGTATTCCGTACGCCTTGAGAGCGGGTGAAACAGCCAAACAAATTGTCTTCTCCGTGCGTGTCCTATCTGCCACAAGCAGATGCGTCGTGAGTGCATTCAGCCTTCGTTCCACACATTCTACCGATGCGTAGAACGACTTGAGATCTATAGCCGCATAAATACGCCCCTCTCGGTCTATGACCCCTTCCATTGTTCCCACATCTTACACCGCGACACGTCTGATGTCAAATAAAAGTAAATTTTCATGTTCACCCGGTGGATATTTTCCTTGACAGAGTGAAATTTTGAGGTAGAATAATGCCCCACGGAAATCTTTAGTCAATACGAATATGTCCAGAATCTGTAATGTCACGTTGGCATGCCCGCACAAAGGACGCCGCATTCATCGCTCGGGTCTCGCTAAGAAAAAGGGTGGTATCGGTCGTCATATCACAAAGACCGTTAATCGTACCATTTACCCGAATTTACAGGAGAAACGTATCTGGGTACCCGAGCTTAACGATGGTCGCGGTGGTTACATCCGTATGAAACTTTCCTGCCGCGCCTTGCGTACTATTTCCAAAAATGGCGCTATGGCTACGCTTAAAAAGGCGGGTGTTTTGTATTGGTGATTTGATAGCAAAAAAATTTGAACACTCTGAGGGAGTGCGGTGTCTATACTTAGAAGGGAAGCCGTAGTATCTTCGCTTCCTACTGAAAGTACAAGAATACGCTCATGAAAAAGACACCTGTGAAAAGAGCATATATCGCTCATAGAGGTAGAGATGGTGACGAAAATCATCACCTCTGGAATAATCGTGGTATTTGGTGGTGTAACGTAACTGTTCATAAGCCGGATTCGACGGTTGAGCGCTTTCGTTTCTCCCTCCGTACTCGCGATATCATCAAAGCTCGTACGCTACGTGATAAAATCTTTGATGATATTCGTCGTCATTTGCAAATTGCTGTTTAAGTCAAAGGCAGTCCGTATCCGTCTGCGAGGAATGATTGTCTAACATTGAGTGATAGCTTAGTCTCGGAAAAACACAGAGGTGATCGAGTACGGAGAACGATGTATGAAGTCAATCAATTAGACGTTGAACCACCGTCCCTCTGCCATACACCTAGATGCATCCCTTCCGCATTTGCGATTTTTTGATTGACGTTAGACGGAGCTAGTGCCCGTTGTGCGTTGCTTTTAAGGTTGGTTACGATGTCAAGCTATGGGGAATCGTATGTCGTGCGGTACTGTTCTGCAGCAAGAGCAGTCCGGTTCCTCAGGTTCTCGATCCAAAGGGAGGTTCAGTGGTTGTTTTTTTCCCGTAAAGGTTTTCGATGCAACTGATGAGAGCGAAGGCATGGCTAACCATGGCACGCGTTTCATTGAGGAGGTTGAGATAAAGGATACCGGTGCGCATACCACTTTCATCCCCTGCGTTGTGCATGAGGTGACGCGTAATGCAATCGGCAAACTCCTGCCCGAGTTCCTCGGAACCCGCCAGCAATTCATCGATACCCGCGTAATTACCCGCCTTAAGCATGTCCGGCATATTCGGGTAAAACCGCGCAATTTTCCCGGTAAGTGCCAGTAAATCACGCGCTTGGTCATCGTTCAATCCCGTATGATTGTTATCGATATGATTGTACGCTGCCTTTACCAAAGTGACCAAGCAATCACACGTTGAGATAGAAATTTCGATGGCACGGAAAACAAGTTGTCCCCGATCAGCATATTCTTTCGGGATAGATGCCAGCATCGGCAATACCTCATTTTCTTTGACCAATTTAAGGTCTTGTTTGATAGAACGTGCTTTTTTCCGCAGACGCTTCAGAGAATCGCGGTCTTCATTCAGCAAAGCCTTTACCATGGCGTTGAAAATACCTACCATACGCCCGAGACGACCGGCAGCGGCAGCGGCATACTCGTGAACTTGGGCATCCTTTCGTACATCCAGTAGTTTATACACCTGCGTTTCACCCTGTGCCAAAAAGGTCGAACGAGCGAGCAGGAGCAGTGCCAAGAGGATCATACCGATAATCGCCCACAAACCGCCGTATGCTAACACTAAGGCCACACAGAAGGAAGCTAGGCATGCCCCGATGGCTGTGAGAAACCACCCACCCGTCACCGTGAGCACACCGGTGATGCGGTAGACCGCACTGTCTCGTCCCCAAGCTCTGTCCGCCAAAGAAGACCCCATTGCCACCATGAATGTCACGTAAGTAGTAGAAAGAGGCATCTTCCAAGATGTAGCGATGGAAATGAGCAGGGCAGCGGTAGTCAGATTGACGGAACCACGCACTAAGTCGTAGTTGGTACCGGTTTCTTCTTCGGGAGTAAGCGGTGCGAAGCGGCGTCCCACAAAATCAGCGATAGGTTTTGGGGTAATGCGTTCGATAAAACGGGCTGTGTTGAGTGCGTAACGCACCATCACACGAGCGGCCAAACTGGAACCGAAACGCTCTTTCCCGGTGTTGGACGATGAAAGTTTGAGTTCCGTCTCCGTTACCTTACGCGCATTTTTCGCGAAGAACAGCGATACAACCATGATCAACCCCGCCGTAAGCAGGTAAAGAGGATTAGCCTGAATGGTCGTCTCGGCAAGTTCATTCATCATCATACCGGAAACATCACCCGCGTGGTTCGCGGCAATGTCCATACCGGTCTGCGCGGCCATAAACACACCGATGAAGTTGACTAGGTCATTCCCGGCGAAGGCAAGGGCCAATGCGCCTGTGCCGCTGAGAACCGCGATGCGCAGGGTATTCACTTTGCACACATACTGCAGGAAAGCCATAATAATCAGCCACGCTACCCAACAGTACGCCATGGTTGACGCGACATCCGCATTCAACACTTCCTTCATTTCCGGGGTGAGCATCGAGCTGTCTTTGAGCCCCTTAAAGATTGCGAAGTAAGTGATAGCGGTCAAAGCACTCCCGCACCACAGCGGTCCGATGTATTTGTATGCACGTGTGTAGCGAAAGCTGAAAAGTAAACGCGCGAACCACATAACCGTTGACCCGAGTGTAAAGGCAATAATAACGGAAACAAAAATGGCTACAACGATGGTAAAGGCATTGCTTGTGTTGATATAATCCGCGAGCGGGGCATTCCGGAGAGATGTGTCTTTGCAGTACACAGCCATGCCTAGGGAAGAACCGAGCAAAGCAAAAACCAAAGAAATTGTGGTAGATGTCGGCAGTCCCAGCGTGTTATATACATCCAGCAGAATCACATTGGAAATCATAACCGCCAAAAAGAGGAGCATCACCTCGTGAAAGCTGAACATTCCTGGGTTGAAAACCCCGCTACGCGCTACTTCCATCATGCCGCTTGAAAAACTTGCCCCCAACAACACACCTACAGCCGCTACCGTTGCTACGGTGTTGAAACTACCTGCTCGACAACCCAGTGACGAGTTCAAAAAATTCGCTGCATCATTGCTTACACCTACCTTCAAACCGAATACTGATAGCAACAGCAGCACCCCATAGATCACATAATAGATCGTTTCCATGTTCTCGCCACTCTTCTACCATACTTGCCCCATCCTTGCAAGTAAAATTTTATAAAAAATTTGTAGTGCAAATTACACTGCACCTGTGCCGGTAATTCTTTTGAATAACGCCGCAATTTTAGTCCCCGTGCGAGTTACAGACGCTTTAAGTACTATGGGGGCATCCATCTCACGGGTGTGTGAATTTATCCCCCGCGCGGCTTGTTTGCTTCGCCTTCTTTCAATGCCTCCGCGCAACGTCGTTGCGCCTAACTCCTTAACTTCGTACATCGTTCTTCGTACTTGCTCTACCCCTCATCTTCCTGCCATAGAGACATTCCCCTCCGCCAAGTCTTTATTTTATCGGGACAGGTGTGAAATTACACCTTCCAATCGACATCGATTTTTATATCCTTGCCGGATCTATCCTCGTAGAGGACATACCCATTCTGCACTCCGAAAAGATGTACCTGCATGGTTACCTTCACGTCGTAACAACAATACCTCGCAATATCGAGCAACTTCTGTGTGTCATGAGTTCTTTCATATTCATTCCACCACTGGAGCGCGTCTGTTCCCACGGCGGTTTTAGAATGACCGCGGAGTGTAGGACGAGCCACGGAATCGAGGCTAAGACGGTGTCCGAGACAATCGGAGAGGTAAATACAGAGATCAAGGTTGTGCGTCATCTCCGAGAGTGTCCAGAATGTGAAAGGTTGAAGGACTCCGTAATCAAAACCTATGTGATTGTAACCGACCACGAGGTCCGCATTGCTTAATTGGTTGATGAGGTCTCCGATCCCCTCCTCCGTGTATATAGAATAAGCATTGTCGGCTGTCGAAAATGTGACACCGACGGACATACCCATTTTGGCGGTTTCGTGCCATCCACCGACCTGCGCAGCGGAACGTCGTGTCTCTAGGTCAAAGTAAACTATATTTTTCATGATGGAGAAATTGTAGAGCGGCGAAGTGCTTCATACAAAGCGATAGCCACTGAAGTAGAAAGATTAAGCGAACGGGCGTGAACTCCGGACATAGGAATGCGTAGGGCATCCTGAGCGTACTGCGCGAGCATACTTTCCGGCAGACCTCGAGTTTCCGCTCCGAAAACGAGAAAATCACCATCCTGCATAGGCAGGGCAGGGTCCCAGATGGTACGTTGAGCTTTGGTAGACAGTAGCCAAAAGTGGGCAGACGTAGGCGCGGTTGCACGGAGTTCCTCGAGACTATCCCAAAGTTGTAAATCCACATATTTCCAGTAATCAAGCCCTGTTCGACGTACATATTTTTCATCAAGACTGAATCCGAGCGGACGAATAAGGTGGAGACGCGAGCCGGTGGCAACTGCCAAGCGACCGGCTGCTCCGGCATTGTGGGGGATCTCGGGATGGTGCAGTACGATGTGAAACATAATTTTCGATGTGGTAAAATTACTGCGACGCAAGACAGGTGATACGCGCGTGGTCAAAGTCCGCCGGTGTAAGAGAAAGGTGCACACGGGTGCCGGGAAAAAGAGGAACCGAAATAGCTTGAAGCACCTTTTGCCCGGCGTGGGCTACGGTTACCTTGCCGTTCGGGAGAGATGCCCGGTATACTCCGGGGGCAATTTCCTCAATGAGTGTGCCGACCGTCTCCACTGAGTAACCCGGATACGCCGCAGCGTTCTTTTTTTTGGTATTCATGCTATTTTAATTCTCAAAGAAATAATTCTATCCCACTCTTAATGACATCCCGCACCTTGTCGCCCGGCGAGGGTGTCCTGTCTTCCTCTTCCTTCCCCTTTTCTCCGTTGTTCTCAGATGCGTCGGACTCAACCTGCGGTAGGAAGTTATCCAACACCTTGTTGAGGACTTTGGTGGCTTTACCCGGAAGTTCAGAGATGCATGCCGGCAGTAAAGCCTCTATACGAGCGGTCAAATCTTCGTGTGGGTCGTCAATGGTGCCGCTGAGGTTAACATGTAACCATAAATATCCGCGTTCCTCCTGTTGAGTACGGAAGAGCTGCTGAGCGAGAGGGGTGTCCGTAAGTCCCAATGAATCAAAAAATTGGATAGGTATGCCGATTTTAAGTGTACCGGAAAGACTTCTATCCTGCCCCGTAATGATGTGACCTCGCACCAACAAAGTACCGCCACGACTACGTATATCAATATTATCCCACAACCACGCATCCCGAATGCTGTGATCCGGCGCATTGTACGGATACACCAATTGACATGTCGCTTTTTCTAACTGAAGGGAACGGTACGGATAGGTCTGCCCGAGTTTTATCTCAGACAGCATGGGTAAAGCTTCCAACACACCGTCTTCCACATCCAACTCGCCACGAACCTGCCAAGCTTTTCCTTTCGGCGTGCTGAATTCAACATCTCCTCTCAATCTACCGCTTACACGCTTCTTCCAATCAGGACTAAGAAAACGTGTCAACTCAACTTGGTCGATGAGTGTACGTATTTTCCATTCTCCGGTGCGCCCTACGTATTCCCCATTCGCTCGGACATTCCCCGGTGGGACAAGTATGTGGCACGAGCTAAGTCGTACACGGTCACCCGTGATTTCCACGCGGGCACTCTTGACACCGCTTCCCTTCAACCATTCGTAGGGTGTTACAAGTTGTCCGTCTTCGATGTGGAGTGTCCAAGCATTCTTCCCATTTCGAGGGGAAGGTTCGGCTATGAGACGATATCCTCTCAGCGCGGCAAAACGTTCGCCGAAGTGTACTGTGCTTTCCGCATATAATGCTTCGAAGGAACGTAACTGTACATCCTTAAAAAAGCCCCTGCCTTGGTCATCATGTCCGTCACCATTGTCTCCCGCTGTCCGGGACGTCTTTCCACGTGCTCCTGTTCTTTCGGTAACTGAGTTTTTACCGGTCTTGGCTGCTTTTGGGGAGAGGGAAGAAACTTTGTCTGGGGACGCGGGTTTGACATAAAATTCGAGTTTAAGTTCTTCCGCAGAGAATTGCCGTGTACGCAGGATGCGTTTCCATAGTGCCGAACGATCCAAGCCTACGTGTAATTTATTGATTTTCAGCTCATCAAAGTATCCGGTACGATGAATAGCTATCTGCGGCAGCGCAAAATTGGTGCCGTCAACCTGCAAAGGTTCCGGTACGGTTACTCGCTGCGCCTGCGTGGTCTGCTGTATACTGCTTTCAATCAAACTTCTACAACTGTCGCCTTGAAGCCAAGACATCAGGTACAGATAAGCGCAGACCACCAAGATGAGCAGTACACCCAAAGCTATACCTACACCGATAAAGATGCGGCGGGCAACCCCACTACCGCCGGTTCCGGGTTGCTGTGTGAGAAAATCTCCGCGTCGTTTGCGTGCCATGGTGCATCTTTTATACCACATTTTACCCGATATGACAAGCCCATTCCGCAGTCCCTGTCACCGCAAATGCCCCGCAGGATTACGGTTTCACATCTGTCCCAAGAGAGATATGAGCTTTGAGGTAAGCGGTGACTTTGAGGCAGGAAGACGCGAAGGTGAGATCAAGTACGAAGTAAAAGAGTTAGGCGCAACAGGGTTGCGCAGTGGGAGGTGAAAGAAGCAAAGTCGGCACAACGCGTGGGAACTAAATCCACGCACCCGTGAGTTTGAAGTACCCATAGTACGCGGAGCATCCGCAAACTGCACGGGGATTAGCATTGCAGCGATTTGCAGCAATTTTCATGGGACAGATGTTACGGTTTAGGTTCAGTCTTGACATACGGCAAACTGCGGTGTATTATGCCTCGCCGGAGCAAAGCTCCTCCCAATAATGACAAATTTCATACATAAAATAGGAAACACCTTAAAATGTGCGGATAATAAAATGCTCATAGTGGTTGTGTTAGGAGCAGTAGCGCTAGGGTGGACGTTGACAGATACGGATCAGGATATTCGTGAAATTATGCATCGCATAGTCTGGTTTGTGTTAATGACCGGTATACTCGGTGTACTCTTTCGGGTGTACTACAGAAAGTCAGAAATAAACGTGAGGCGTGTTTTGTTAATGACTGTACTGATTGTGGTACAGATGTTTATCACACGGTGCATGGTGAATAGCCTACCTATCCATATATTAGGTTACGAAATTACGGAAAATCAACTTCTACTTATTCTACCGTATGTATTAGCTCCTAGTATGGTTACAGCTATGATGAGTAGAAGACTCGGTGTCTACGTAACTCTCGGTACAACTTTGTTCGGCATGACGCTCATGAAACAGGATACTACTATGACTAACTATATGGTACTCAGTCTAGTAGCCGGTCTGCTCAGTTCCATGCTCTGCGAACGAATGCAGAAACGGGCGGTTATCGGTGGATCCGGTGCTATTGCGGGTGGAGTCGTCTTTGTAACCGCTCTTCTTCTGGGGTGTCTCCGAACAGACGGTCAATCGAATACTTGGGGTGCTTGCGCTATTTTCTGTTTTGAGCTTGCAGCCGCTGTCGGTGTCGGTTTTATCACTTGTACCTTTTTGGGTGGTCTCATGCCTCACATGGAACGTTTATTCGGTATTACCACTCATTTCAAATGGTTAGAAATGGGAGATTTGAATAATCAGTTGTTGAAAGAATTTTCATTGATGGCGCCGGGTACCTTCCACCATTGTCAATGTACTAAGACACTAGCGGAGGATGCCGCTCAGGAAGTGGGGGTGTACGTCACACGGGTGGGAGTTTGTGCTCTCTATCACGACATCGGAAAAATGAAAAATCCGATGTATTTTACGGAGAACCTGACAGATCAAGCAAATTCACCGCATAACGAGCGCACTGCAAAGGAATCCGCTCGTATTATTAAACGGCACGTCCAAGATGGGGTGGAAATGGCTATTGGACAAGGACAAAAATTGGATCAACGGATTACCGATGTAATTCGCGAACACCACGGCAGACTTCATGTCGGTTTCTTTTATCGTAAAGCTTTAGAAAAGTACAAAGAGGATAAAAAGAAATTTGATGACGGGCTTATCGATACATGTCCTGATGAAGTTCGGGAAGATGATTTTTTATATGACGGTCCGATTCCTCAGTCGCGTGAATCCGGTATCATAAGCATGGCAGATGCGGTGGAAAGTGCCACGAGATCTTTAGGTAGCAATTGTACGGATGAAGATCGGCGTCGCAAGATTGATGAAATCTTTCGAGAACGTATTCAGAATGGACACTTAAGGGACAGTCAACTGACTCTCGGTGAGCTTGATAAAATAAAAGAGTCCTTCCTACGTACCCTAGCACGAATACATCACAGCCGCATTTCGTACAACACGCCGAATAAGCAGGAGGATAAACAGGAAGTACCGACAAAATCCGCTCCATAGTCCCCTGCCCTGCCCGGATACTTCTCGCGTATTCCGTGAATGTCTCACGGGTTTCAACGGAGTTCGGGGCAAGGGGGTAGATATCGGTGGGGCTGCCGCCCGCACCGTAAAATAATTTAATACGATGCAAAGTTTACGTAGTATCAGTATGGTGCTTGCCTTTTTGGTAGGCGGAATTTTTCATGAGCAACTGGCTCCGTTTGAGTGGTGGCTGTCTATCGGCATCGCTGCCATGTTAAGTATCACGTTCATCGGTCTGGATGTACGTAAATTAAAGCCTGTGCGTATGCATTTATGGTTGTTATTGAGTATCCAGGCTCTCGGTTTAGGGTCTTGGGGATTGGTTCGCTTGGCAGGTTTCCCGGTGTTGGCAGAGTCTCTTTACTACTGTGCGGCGGCTCCTATCGCGAGTGCAAGTCCGATCATTGTTTCTCTGATGCGCGGCAATGTGGAATTTTCTACTACAGCCATGGTACTGTCTCAAGCCGTTTTTGCCGTGGTTACGCCGTTTATCCTGCCTCTGGTAGTAGACTGTCAGAATCTGAGTTACTCGGAACTGTGTAGTACAGTCGCCCACCAAATCTTTGTTGTGCTGGGTATCCCGGCTCTCTTCTCACTCGCTCTCCGCCTCATTTATCCGCCTTGTCACTCATGGGCTCCGAAGCTTAAGGATGTCTCCTTGGCTATCTGGGTGCTCAATTTGACGGTGCTCACGGCAGGTGGCGTGGAACGCATCTTGGAACGTGGGTATACCTTCCGTGAGATGTGGCCTATGATGCTCGGTGCCGCACTCGTGTGTTTTATCGGTTTTACCGTGGGGTACAGGCTCGGTTCTCCTAACCTAAAGCGTGAATGTTCTCAGGGGCTCGGTCAGAAAAATACGGTGTTGACACTTTACATGGCTGCCCAAAGTTATGCTTCGCCTCTCGCTTACATCGGACCTGTCTTTTACGTTTTTTGCCATAACACGGCTAACGCTATCCAAATCGCTCTCGCTCAAAAATCAAAAAAATAGTACCTTGTCTACCTCCTCTCCCCTCCCTCCTTCTCCCGTTCCTTCCCTCCGACCGAGTACGTCCGTCAACCGTCGTTTGCTTTCTTTGGACGCTTTGCGTGGGGCTGATATGCTCTTTATCATCGGGTTGGATAGCATCCTACGTGGTTTGGCTGATGCTTTTCTGCCCTCCCCCGCTCGGGATGCCGTATGGCGTCAACTCGGTCATTGTCCGTGGGAAGGTTTGGCTTTCTACGATCTCATCTTCCCTCTCTTCGTTTTTATCAGCGGAGTCTCTCTTTTCCTTTCTCTCTCTAAAGCATCTCAACGCGGTAAAAAATGCCTGTCTCTCCTCGCCAAACTTTGGTTACGCGCGTTCTTTCTCGCGCTGTACGGTTTCCTGATCAACGCTACCGCAGGGGGAGACTTTTGTTGGGCGCGTCCGGATACCTGGCGCTTCGCGTCTGTTCTGGGTCTCATCGGTATCAGCTGTGCCTTAGCCGGTAGTGTTATGGTCCTGCTGCGTCGTTTCTTTTTTGCTCCGCTTATCGCTGCTGCCATCCTCCTCTCCGTCAGCCTCCTGCAATACTTCGGCGGCGATATGTCTCCGACAACCTGTTTTAACGCCCGCGTCGACGCACTCCTCTGTCCGGGGGTGCTTTATCACGTATACACCGACCCGGAGGGTCCGCTGTGTATCATCTCCGCTTCCGCCCTCGCTCTCCTAGGATACAGTACCGGGTGGCTCATCTCTTCTTCTCTCTCCCACCCCCGACAACTTACTTTCCTAGCTTTCTCCGGTGTTACCCTCATCGGTATCGGGTCTCTGTGCGGGCCCATTATCAAAAATATATGGACTCCGGCTTTTGTGCTGACCACCGCCGGTATCAGCTCCCTACTCCTGCTGCTTTTTCGTGTGTGCTGCGATCTTTCGCGCCGTGGCGCTTCCCTCAGTTTCCCTCTACGTGTAATCGGCATCAACGCTCTCTTCGTCTACCTCTTTACCCACGTGTTAGGTGTAGAAGGGTGGTGTGCCCGTGGTATCCTGTCCCTCTTCTCGCATTGTTCCTACCCCCTGCAAAGTTCTCTCGCCGGTCTCCTTTGCCTTACTATCTCTTTCCTCGCTTGCTTCATTCTCTACAGCTATCGGCAACACCGTCACTCATCCCCGTCACCTCGCCGCAACTAGCTAAATTGCATTGTGTTACCTTCTGATTTTGCGATAGGAAAGCCCCGTGCCCCGAAAGTGCCGCTATTCCTCGAGCAAAATCCCCCGAAAAAAGGGGAGACGCGAACACCGAGGCGGAACGCGGCGGGACCGCGGTTCAGCTGTACTCTTCGATCACGCGCACCAGCTCTTCCACCGCGTCTTCCTCCGGGATATTCCGTTTCACCGGTTTCTTCCCTACGTATAAATTAATTTTTCCGGGAGCGCCGCCCACGTATCCGAAATCCGCGTCCCCCATTTCACCCGGTCCGTTCACCACACACCCCATCACCGCTATCTTTACCCCGACCAAATGCTCCGTCGCAGCCCGTATCTTTTTCACCGCCGTCTGAATATCATACAGCGTTCGCCCGCACGAAGGACACGACACAAATACCGCACCGCTCACTCTTACTCCCGCTGCCTGCAGCACTCCGTATGCCAACCGCAGTGCCCGCATCGGATCAGTCACCGAACGCACCGACACCGCGTCACCTATCCCGTCTACCAGCAAGGCTCCGATATTCACCCCCACTGCCGTCTCCGGAGTTTCCGTTCCCTGCGCTGTTGTCTGTTCCCCGGGCATCAACGTATCCTTCAGCAATACTGCGTGCTGCGGGGCAAGTCGCGCCGCCAACAACCTCTGCGCCTGCACCGGCGGTATATCCGTTCCGTCCCGCACCGCTACCAACTTCCCCGGCATCTCCCGTAACCTCGCCATCTGCTCCTCATCCCGCGGGTCCACTTCCGTCACCCCGGCCCTCTCGTAACAAATTTCCGCCGGCATCCGTTTCAGTATCTCATCCTGCGTCCCGTCCGGCAGTCCCCGCATCACCGCTTCCGGCAACACTACCCTCACCGGTTGTCCCGCACCTACATCCACACCGTCCGTTCTCAATCCGGCATCACATCTGCGGCGTTCATACCCCATCGGGTCGTACGGCATCTTTCCCCCCTCATTCGGCATAACCACTTTCTGCGGTTGCGCGAACAAATGCGCCAACTCAAACCCCGGCGCTACTTCCGCCACGGCATCCTCCGTCAGCGACACCCTCAGCGTATCCCCTATCCCGTCCGCCAACAATGACCCTATCCCCAGCGCACTTTTTACCCGCGCGTCCATCCCCTCCCCGGCTTCCGTTACTCCCAAGTGTATCGGATAATTCCAATCTTCGCCTTCCTCTGCCAACCTCCTCACCAACAACCTGTACGCACGTACCATCACCCGCGCATCCGATGCCTTCATCGAAAACACCAACGCGTGAAATCCCTCCCCCCGTGCCACCCGCGCAAACTCCATCGCGCTCTCTACCATCCCCTCCGGGGTATCTCCGTAACGTGCCAGCATCCTCGGCGACAGTGACCCGTGGTTCACTCCCAACCGTATCGCACGTCCGTATTCCCTGCAAAAACGTACCAACGGGCCGAACTCGCGTCTCACCCGCTCTTCCCCGCGTTCATATTCCGTATCCACTCGCCTATCCGTATAATTTCCGGGATTGATACGTATTTTTTCTACCCATTTTGCCGCTTCCATGGCCGCATCCGGCTTAAAATGAATATCCGCCACTAACGGTACCCGACACCCCGCACCGCGTACCCCACGCACTATCGCTTCCAAATTCGCCGCGTAGGCCCGTGTTTGAGCGGTCAATCTTACAATTTCGCATCCGGCATCCGCCAGTTGCAGTATCTCCTCTACGCAACCGCGCGTATCCGGTGTACTGTGCGTCACCATCGATTGCACACGTATCGGATTCTTCCCACCCATTCTTACTTCACCCACCGTTACCTCACGTGTCTCTCTCCGTCTCCGATTGTATATGTCTTCACAATAAAAATTTTTCATACAAAGATTCTCAACTTTCACGGTACTCTACTCCCAGCACACAGATATCATCATCCTGCTCCTTGCTTTGCGTAAACTCCTGCATCCCGTCCAGTGTCACCTGCACCATTTCTTTCACATGCTCCGGAGCACGTTCCTCCAAATTACGCATCACACGCTTCAATCCGTATTCATCTCCGCTCTTTCCCTGCGCTTCCGTTAACCCGTCCGTATACATCATCACCTTCATCCCATCCTCTAATCCTATATCGCTCTCCCTGTACTTCGCCATTTCCATCAACCCCAAAGCAACTGTTCTCGGCACCGGCGGTACCCTCACCTGCCCGTGCGTTACCACTATCGGACTCGGATGCCCGGCCCCGGCAAACGTACATCTCCGTCTCTGTAAATCCAAGTACACGTAACAAGCCGTCACAAACATCGTGATATTCGCGCGTTCGAACAACGCATACAATTGACGATTCAACGACGACAACAGCAACGCCGGCGTATCCGCCAATCCCGCTACTTCCTCCATTAATCCGCGCAACATTGATGCTATCAACGCCGCTCTCACCCCATGCCCCATCACATCGCAAATCAACATCCCGACCGCTGAGTCCCCCACCGGAAATACATGAAAACAATCACCCGCTACCCCCACACTCGGTCGATAAACATGGTAAAATTCCGCTTTCCGTCGTATTCCTTTTTCCTCGTCTACCCACTTCCTCTCCGGTATCCTCTCCGGCTGCATCGCCAACTGCACCTCCCGCGCTAAACCTATCTCCTTCTCCAACGCTTTATTCCTACCCTCCATCTCCTCTGCCAACCGCCTGTATCTTTGCTGCGTCTCTACTATTTCCGTTACATCGGAAGTTATACCTACTATCCCTTTTACTCCGCCGTCCGACGCGTACCACGGAAATTTCGATAACTTGCACCACGATTTCTTTCCTCCCTTCCATTCTTCACAATACACTCTATTTGTTATCGGTACCCCGGTCTTCATGATCTCCAGTTCCTCCCTACGCGCTATTTCCGTCATCTCGCCCGCAAAAAAATTTGTATCCCTACACCCTATCAGGTCGGAAGGTGTCGGTACCCCCATCTTCAAAGCAGTCGCTTCATTCGCCAATACAAACCGACTTTCCTTGTTCTTGAAGTATATATTATCCGGTAAATAATTGATGAGCGTACGGAACAAATCTCTGTCCTCCATCGCGTGTAAATCACTCATTTTTCGACGTGTTATATCTACCCATACCCCTACGAGACGTACCGGTTTCTTCCGTCCGTCGCAGTCTAATAATCCGTTGACCCGTATCCATCGCCACCCCTTCGCTTCATGGCGCATCAAACGTACCTCGACCCGCAACGGTGCCTCCGTAGGATTCCTTAAGTATTTTTTTACCGCATTAGCAAAAAAGGGGCGGTCTTCTTCATGTATCATCTCCTGACCGTCAGTAAAGATATTAGGTGCTAATTCCGCCGAAGCCCACCCCAGCATCCGCAGACATTGTTCCGTGTAATATATCTTATTTTCCTGAATATCCCAACAGTATACACCTTCTTCAGCCGCTCGCAATGCCTGCCGCATCATTTTCCACCGAAATACATCCGGTGCCTTCTGCTTCCCTTCTCCTGCTTTTTTCTTTCTCATATCTCACTTTGCGTATTTGCTCTTTTCCTTCACCCGCCGCCCTCAAACTTTTGCCTTACTTCTCCCAAAAATGCTTCAACCAAAAGGTTCTCGGCATCGGCACGGGCTATTCCACGTGTCTGTAAATAAAACAATTGTTCCGGGTCAAGCGGGGCAGAAGCTGCTCCGTGTGAACATTTTACACGGTCTGCCAGTATTTCTAATCCGGGTAAGGTATGCACGGTGCAGCGCGGACTCATCAGAAGGTTCAGGTTCGTAAGGTACGCGTCCGTTTCCTGTGCTTCGGGTTGTACGCGTATGTTCCCACCGAATATAACACGCGCCTCACCCCCGGACACATTTTTGCAGAGTAAGCGACTTTTACACGCGCGTGCCGTATGAACCTGCCGTGTCCGTATGTCGAGCCATTGCTCTCCCTTCAGACGATTAGCCGAGAGCATGAGGACATCTCCGTCTTCTCCGTTCAATTCGGTTGTTTGTTCATGCCGCGCCCATCGATGTCCGTCGTGTGTGCTCATCACACAGAGTCGCACCCCCTCGGCACAGATAAAGTTCGATACACAGAAAACCGATGCTTCTCCGTCGCCGTGTTCTCTTTGCTCGAGTTTTAATACCGCTCCGGATTGTATCTCGTAGCTGCGCAAATTCACCGCGTAAGCCGCTCCGCGGTTGTAGTGTTCTTCGATGATGTGCACACGGGCACCCGTCCCTATGATGATGTGCTGATTCAATACGCTGTCCCCTCCCGTTTCACTGCGGAGTATCATCGGTTCCTCCGAACAAAAACCGTCCGGTACGCAATAACACCTACACTCCGGTGCCCGCCGAAGTGCTTCCTGCACGATCCCCTGCGAGCCTACGGAAAGCGGTTCCCGTATACCGGTTCCCGCCGCCTGCCTTTCGATGTCCGTGTATTCTATCCCTTCAACAACGGCTCGGTGCAGTCCCGCGCTCACCACGTGCTCATATAGTGCCCGACCCCATACATGGGGACGTCCGAAGCGCCAGTCTTCATTGCGTTGCTCCGGGATCGTTTCGCGTGCTGTCTCCTCCGTTTCCATCAGCCGATTGAATCTTCCGTTTCCATGTCTATCAAACGCCGGAGTTCCACCGAGTATTCCAACGGGAATTCATTCACCAAGTCGTTAATGAAGCCGTTGACCGCTAAACTCATAGCCGCCGCACGGGTTAATCCCCTCTGCTGCATGTAAAAGAGTGTTTCTTCGTCTACCTGCGATACGGACGCTTCATGCTGTACCGCCGCACGATTGCCGTGTATACTTATCGCCGGATAGGTATCCGTCCTGCTCCCGGCGTTCAATAACAAAGCATCGCATTCGGTGTGGTTGCGGCTTCCCTCCGCTCCGGGTTGTACGCGTACTTCCCCCCGATAGCTCGCCCGCCCTCGTCCTACGGAAACGGATTTAGCCACGATATTCGAGGTAGTACCCGCCGCCGCATGTATCATACGGGCTCCGGTGTCCTGCAGCTGTCCGTCCCGCGCTATGGATATACTTACGACTTCTCCGCGTGCTCGTTCTCCCTGTAGTATAACGCCGGGATATTTCATCGTAACCGCGGAACCGATGTTGCAATCTATCCAACGTATCTCGGCTTCACGCATAGCCAACCCTCTCTGTACCACAAGATTATACACATTTGTCGCCCAATTCTGCACGGTGACATACTGTATTTTTGCGCCGGGGAGCGCAACCAATTCAACTACTCCGGAGTGGAGCGTAGCGGTTTCGTATTTCGGGGCCGTGCAGCCTTCCATGTACATCAATTCAGCACCTTCATCGGCTATGATGAGCGTGCGTTCAAATTGTCCCATGCTCTTAGAATTGATGCGGAAGTATGCTTGTAGCGGGGCTGCCAATTTCACTCCCCCGGGTACATAAATAAATGATCCGCCGGAAAATGCCGCGTGATTGAGGGCCGCGTATTTGTTGTCACCCACAGGTACCACTTTCCCGAACCACGGTCGAAAAATTTCTTCGTATTTTGTGAGTCCTTCGGTCGGATTCACAAAGATCACTCCCTTCTTTTCCAATTCTTTTCGTATATTATTGTACGCTGTTTCGGAATCGTATTGCGCGTCTACCCCGGCCAAATAGGCTCGTTCCTGCTCGGGTACACCTAAACGTTCAAAAGTCTTTTTGATTTCATCCGGTACTTCTTCCCAACTCCGTCGTCCGCGTCCCGGAGCCGCCAAATAATAGCGTATCCGGTCAAAGTCCAACCGCATTATCTCTTTCGGAGCCCAGTGCACCGGTTGCGGTATCTCGTAAAATTTACGGAGCGCGGCTTTCCGAAAATCACGTAACCATTCCGGTTCACCTTTCGCGTCACAAATGTAATCGATGGTACTTTCCGTTAACCCGTAGCCCGCGTCATACTCGTGGGCTTCGGGATAGAAGAAATTTCCCCGTTCTTCCTGTAGGGGGATATTCGACGGTGCCGTGCTCATGTATCGCCCCCCTCTTTCAGAAATTCAAATCCCCGTTCTTCTATGATATCCGCGAGTTCTTTTCCGCCTGTCCGTTCAACACGCCCGCAATGAAATATGTGTACAACATCCGGTTCTATGTAGTCAAGGAGGCGTTTGTAGTGGGTGATGACCACAAAACTGCGGAAGGGAGCTCGCATAGCATTAACTCCCTGCGAAACAATCCGGAGCGCGTCCACGTCTAATCCGCTGTCTGTTTCGTCTAATATCGCGCACAAAGGTTCTAACATGAGCATCTGCAATACTTCATTGCGTTTCTTCTCCCCACCGGAAAACCCTTCATTTACCGCACGCGTAGAAAAACTTGTGTCCATCCCGAGTTCTTGCATCACCTCGCGTAAGCGTTTATGATACCCCACCGCATCCGGTTCCTCCCCCTCCGGTAACCTCGCTTTCAACGCCGCACGTATAAAATTCGTATTGCTTACACCGGGAATCTCCATGGGGTACTGAAAGGCTAAAAATAATCCGGCACGGCTCCGCTCATCCGGGCTCATCGCCAACAAATCCTGTCCGTTGAGGTATACCTTTCCTTCCGTTACTTCATACCCGGGATGCCCGCACAATACCTTTGCCAACGTGCTTTTTCCGCTGCCGTTCGGTCCCATAATAGCATGCACCTCCCCCCTCCCTACCTCTAACTCTACCCCCCTTAATATCTCCTCTCCTCCCCCACAAAGCCGCGCATGTAAATTTTCTATCTTCAAACTCATGTCTACACTCATTCTACCACCTCTGAACCAATTTGAAAAGCAGAAAATTTTACTACCATCCATTGAAAGAACGAAAAACGATGCACGAAGTAGCAAATCTGTACCGCATGCCCAAGGATCGGTATGTAGTGATCGCCCGCGCAACCGAAGCCGCGCGGGCGATGTGTCCATTTATTATCCAATCCGGCAAAAATTATCGTGTCACCCCCTAATCCCCTCTGAAGCAGTGCTTTGCCGCGTTCATACCCGACATCGTTAGGCTCACCGCCTATCCTTACACCACTCGCTGCCCTCACGACCAATTATACGTATTTTTAATACGTGTCTCTTGCAGGATAACTCTCTCATACTAAACAGTAAAAAAATTACAATGCACGTGAATTATGCTTGGTCGGAGAGAGTTTCCTCTGACTATAACCTTGTAAAAAAAGGAGGAAAAAGTTTCAAAAAAGAGTTGACGCACGTATTAAAAATACGTACCCCGTGCCTCCGAAGTGCTGCCCACGCCGCGTTTTGCTTTGCGATTGAAAGATCGCACGTGCCCCGTTGCGAGTTTCACTGCGTTCAATGTTCCCCCAACGCATCCATGCGACTTGCGGTATTCCGCCGAACCTGTCTCTAGCTCACTGTACGGGGGAACGATGTGCAGAGGCATTCCATGCTGTGACGCCTTTGCGCGGGATGCTATTTTTGTAGAAGGGGGACTTTTGAAAAGCGGCGCGCATGGCTTCTACATCTGCGGCAAAAAGTGCATTGATTGCGTCTATGCCTATGTACGATTCACAATGGTACAGTATTCTCCAGCGTATATCCCATGACTCTTTAACAGCCGACGATGGCACTATTTTCCCACTTGGGTCATAGTACAAGCATTTTGCATAGTCCCAACCCGTACCACGATATGAATATCTTACCCCACTTTCAGGGAGATAATCTCCTAAATTATACGAAAGTTGAGCGCTGGGCAGGAAAAAGAAATGATTTTGTTCAGCCAACCACGACTGTCTCAATCCGGGCGGCATACTCGCAAGGATGTGCTTGCACGTCTGCACAGCGATCTGTTTGATTTCCTTCCTGTACGGTGCCGCGAATTTGTCATAGCCCACTGCGAGGGCTTCATTCGTTGTTTCCTCCCATTCCGCCGAATCTTTGCCGGGGACATATCCAATTCCCATTTTTCTCGACCGCGATTGTGGGTCCCATTCTCATTGTAGAGCACCTTGCCCATAGATGCGAGTGGCATCCACCGGTACTTTTTGGGCATGGTTCTAAATAGGTACTTGGCGGTGTTGAGAGCGAGTCTTTCAACATCCTTCGGATAAAAACGTAACGCATGCGTCATTCCCCGGCTCAGCATCGTAAAAAAAAATCATGCGCCACGGCAGCGCCATTATTCTCAATCAAAAATCAAAATTCCAAAAGCCTTTCCCACATCACCCACCACTCCCTGCCGCTAAGCTGTAGCACACCACATACCCGGTGGGATCCTTCCGCGGTGGGACGCGCAACGGAGCGCGCATTATTTGCAAATCCTAAATCAAAAATCTAAAATCATAGCCATCCAATAGAACCACTTTTCGGATGATACAACCCGCGTTATTTCTAGGATGGTTAATCTTTGCAGAAAAAGTTGGGTTTAGACATGGTTTTGAGCGAATAGATGCGAACATCCGAGATGTCGTCCGGGGAAATTGGCAATCACATGCTTCTCTTATTGGATGGCTGTGATCTAAAATCAAAAATGCGGAGGGGGGGGCTGAACCGCAGTCCTACCACAATGCC
>CAZJIH010000006.1:0-45318 GCA_964545935.1 uncultured Akkermansia sp.
AGGATAATTTACTCTCTCCGGAAGCGTGCGCCGTTTACCAACGCTTGTCAAAAGTTGCCGATAAGGGATTTATGCCGGCTATCCTCGAAATGTCGGAGTGTTTACGTATAGGTATCGGTGTGAAACAGGATGAAAAAGCAGCCGATGCAAAATTAGTGAATGCATGTAAGGGAGGTAATATACACGCTCGCTATCAGTGGCTTTTATCTACCCGGCGTCTAACCTATTTTAGTGATCGTACAAGACCTGAGGTTGACTCTGAGGTAAAGCGAGGTAACCATTTAGTTATACACCGTTTGGCACTCCTAGCTCGAGATAATAATGAAAAACTTGAGTGGTTGCGTAAAGCAGCAGATGCGGGTAACCCCGATGCTTGTTTCGCCCTAGCTGTCGCTACCACCAAACAACCCGCAGAAAGCAAAAAATGGCTCAACAAGGCACTTGAGTTGCATGGTGCAGGTGCCTTGTTCATGATGGGACAGGCTCTCATGAATGAAAAAGCTTCTGCTTCCTTGGGAATTACCCCTGATCCCAAACGCGGTGTGATTCTCCTGAAGTTGACAGCTGCTCTCGGTCTGCCGGGTGCCTGTCAAATTCTGGGTCTTAACTACTATCATGGCTCGTCCGGTTTACCTCAAGATTACACAAGGGCTTACAATTATTTTAATACGCCACTTGCGCGTGATGTAGGTGTGATGCCGGATGTGAGAGCATACATGCTTCTCCGTGGTCAAGGTGTAAAGCAAAATATTCAAGAAGGTATCAAGATACTTACCGAACGCGCTGAACATGGTAACCCGGTTTCCGATATTTATCTAGCTTACGAGTATTTCTCCGGTAAACGTGTAAAGGCTGATGCTCGTCATGCGACGGAGCTCCTTTCAGAAGCTGCCGCGACAGGCGCGCCTATCGCTTATGTCTACATGGCTTACATTTACGCCAAGGGTGGTGCGAATTTACCGGCTAGTGCAGATGATGCACGCCGTTACCTGCGCTTCGCCACTATGGATATGGGTGATAAAGCTCGCCAGCTTTACGACGAGCTTATCACAAAAGGTGAGTGGGAACCACAGCTTTAGTCGCAGTCCTGCCGCAGTCCGCCCCGAAGTCCACTTCCCCTTCCGGCGTATGTGGTGAGCAGTAGTTCGACTGATCGGTTTCTCGCTTTATCGCGTCCGCCTTTACCTGCAAAGAAATCACCGCTCGGTGCCGGGTTGTTGATTTCCGGATATGTTTTTCCAATTCGTTGAACTTTTTGCTTGCGAAGGGGTCGGGAGTGGTGTATGATAGCGCCCGGAATGGTATTCGGAGTAGAGCAAGGCAGGACGGTAAATAGATAGCGCACTCGTTGGGGCTGCTGAGGTGCGTCCCGGAGAGCGGTGTTGAGCCGGCGGTATGGGGCGTGTAGCACGTGTTTGAAGAGTATATGAGAAGGCGATGAAGGCATCGGGGAGTCATACAGAGTTGAAGGAATTTCCGACTGCTAGTCTGGATGTAGAGCATGTGAGCAAGGTATATGCATCGCAGACGGGTGAGGTTGTGGCGTTGGAGGACGTGAGTATCAGCATACGCGAGGGGGAATTTGTGTGTTTTGTGGGACCGAGTGGATGCGGGAAGTCGACGTTATTGAATATCATAGCCGGGTTGGAGCAACCGGATACCGGGGAAGTGCGAACGAATGGTGCGGCTATAAATGGTCCGGGGAGAGATAGGCTTGTGATGTTTCAGGAGCACGCGTTATTTCCGTGGTTGGATGTGATGGGGAATGTAATGTTCGGATTGAAGCAGAAACCGAATTTGACAGATGCGGAGCGAGTAGAGGTGGCGCGGTATTATTTGCAGTTGGTGAAGATGGAAGGATTTGCGCATGCGAATGTGCATGAACTTTCGGGAGGTATGCGGCAGAGGGTGGCATTGGCCAGAGCCTTGGCTCCGAATCCTAGAATATTGTTAATGGACGAACCTTTTTCCGCGTTGGACGCGATGACGCGCGAGCAGTTATATGGTGATATACAAGGGATATGGCAGGCGCGACGAAAAACGATTTTGTTTGTAACGCATAATGTACGTGAAGCGGTATGTCTTGGAGATCGAGTGGTGTTGTTTTCGCCGCATCCGGGAAAGGTGCGTGAGGAGTTTGAGGTGGAGTTGCCGAGGGTGAGGAGTATTAATGATCGCGAAGTCGCCGGGCTATCGCAACAGATAACACAGGCTTTGAAGGGATACGGTCGGGGAAAAATGAATGCTGACTTAGGTGTATGAGAAGATTGGTAACGATGTGTGTTTTTTTTGCCGGTCTACTGCTGCTGTGGGTCGGGGTAACGGGTGGTTTGGGAGAGGATTATCGTTTGTGGTCGCCGTATGTGTTGCCATCGCCGGGATTGGTGGCGGAATATTTGTGGGATAATACATGGAATGGGAAATTACCTTTAGCGATGGTGGTGACACTGAGGCGATTGTTTGTTGGGTATGCCATAGGGTTGGTATGCGGGGTGCCGTTAGGTGTTCTTGCTGCGCGTTTTCAATCGGTACGGGATACGGTTGGGGTGCTGGGATTAGGATTTCAGGGATTACCGAGTGTGTGCTGGGTACCGCTGGCTTGTATCTGGTTCGGTCAAACGGAGGCGGCTTTGTTATTTGTTGTGGTGATGGGAACGATGTGGAGCGTGTTATTGTCCACTGAAACAGGTATACGGAATGTGCCGCCGATTTACGCGAGGGCGGCACGAACGATGGGGTCACGCGGTTTGCATACGCTGGTATTTGTGACCTTGCCGGCATCGGCCCCATTCGTAGTAAGCGGAATGAAGCAGGGGTGGGCATTTGCGTGGAGGTCGTTGATGGCGGCGGAGATATACGTAGCGGTAGTATCTGGGTTTGGAATCGGACAGTACCTGCATTATGGACGAGAACTGCAAAGGATGCAACAGGTGGTGGGAGTGATGTTTATTATTATACTCGTAGGATTATTGGCAGATAAACTGATATTTGCGCCGGTAGAGGCGTGGTTACATAGGCGATGGGGAACTGCCAGAGATTGAAAGAGAGCACGAGAGGTTATGGGAATGTGTGTTGATATAAGCGAGATGCGGGATGAGCTGGGAGAACTTGTATGCACGGAGGATGCGGTAAGGAGGGCATGCTCAGGGGATAGGTGGTATAGGACTGCGATGCCGGATGCGGTGGTGATGCCGAGGGGGACAGAAGATGTGGTACGTGTAATGCGGTATGCGATAAAGCACGGTGTACCTGTAACAGTTCGCGGGGGAGGAGTGGGGTATGTGGGTAGCTGTGTACCGGTGCGGGGGGGAGTGGTGCTGAGTATGGAACGAATGAGACGCATTCTCGAGATAACACCGGAGGATGGAGTAGCGGTGGTGGAACCCGGAGTACGGACAGCTGAGTTGCAGGAAGCTTGTGCAGCGCAGGGTTGGTTTTATCCACCGGACCCAGCATCGCGAAAAGATTCGAGTATAGGTGGTAATATAGCGACGAATGCGGGTGGTCCGAGGTGTTTAAAATACGGAGTAACGCGTGCATACGTACTTGGGTTGACTGTGGTATTGGCAGATGGAGAGGTATTGCGATGCGGTGGACGGACTCATAAGAATAGGCAAGGGTTTGACTTGGTGGGGATGTTTTGCGGGAGTGAAGGGATGTTGGGTATTATAACACAGGCAGTGATGAGGATTATACCTGCACCGGAAGCCAAGGCGGGGGTACAGGCTGTATTTCCGCAATTTTCGATGGCTGCGGAAGCTGTACAAGCTGTGCTGCAGGCGGGGTGTCTGCCCTGTGCGCTGGAAGTGGCGGATACGTATACGCTGCAGGCTGCGCGGAAATACATGGGGAACGCGGTCGTACCGGTCGGTGCGAAGGGCCATCTGCTGGTAGAGGTCGATGGATCAGTGAGTGCAGTGCAGGCGGATGCGGCACGTGTGATGCAGGTACTGCGCAAGGTGGGGGCTACGGACGTTCAAGTGGCAGAATCAGAACAGGAGGTTGAAAAACTGTGGGCAGTGAGGCGAGGATTTTCAGATGCGCTCCGTGCTACAGGGTTGATTAAGTGGAATGAAGACGTAGTGGTGCCTCGTTCACGTTTGGTGGAATTTGTAGAATTTTGTGAAAAGTTGCAGCGGAGGTGGGATGTGCCGATAGCGTGTTTCGGTCATGCCGGAGATGGGAATGTGCATACGAATATTATGCTTCCGCCGGGGGACGCGGGTGGTCCGGATTTTTCGGGTGCAAAACCGTTGTTGGACGAGCTTTTTGCTTGGGTGCTGGAGCACGATGGCGCAGTATCCGGGGAACACGGGATAGGACTCGCAAAGGCACAGTGGTTTGCTCGAGCCGTGGGACAGGTCGGTGTGCGGGTGCATGATGCGGTAAAAAAGGCTATGGACCCAAAGGGGATATTAAACCCGGGGAAATGGTTGGCGAAGTGACTTTGATTTCTGATTGAGGATAGCACACCTTTCCCGCCGCAACACTAGGGAGCAGTGCAGGCGGCACGCTACGGTTTTGCAGAGTAACCTACTTCAGAGTTGTTGCACCACAGGAGCGCCATTTTAACCTAGGAATTCGTAGATCGAGAACGTATCACCCGAAAGACTTTTTAAGCGCATGAAAGTGTGAGTTAGGGAAACATCTGCGCGTTCGAGCAGAAAGGGAACACCGGGTTTAGCTTGAGATTTGTATTCGACACGCATGCGGTGGGGCAGGTAATTGATGCGACCCACAGCTAAATCGAAAGCTCTGCCGGCGTTCAGGTGACAATTTGCGTCGAGGAAGCCCGGAACCACAGAATCGCGCAACACCTCCGTAAAAGTAAGCCCGCTCGGTAACGTAATTTTACGCGGGAGGTATTCCATGGGTAGGGGCTCGCAGTCGACGATATCAGTGTAGCATTCCTTGGGTAGCACAAAAGGTTTGCCTGAATCGAGATTAACGAAGGCACCTACAGCAAAGCAAGCGGCGCAGAGATTACCTTCGGCATCGCGGATGGTCGTATTACGCAAACCGTAGAAACCTTTACAGTTGTAGACCCCCGTCCATATTTCTACATCCTCGCCGTAGGCAGGCATACGCGCGATATCCACTTGGCGAGAGACAAGAAAGACTGCCATGTGGTATTTAAGGAGAGCATCGTTAAATTTCTTGACACGTTGGAATTGAAAAGTACTGCAATCCTGCATAAGCATAGCGACCGTGCCGGGGCGCATAAGACCATCTGCCCCTACATCACCGGCGGCTACTGTGTGACGAAAAGAAAACATCCCTCCGGCAGGCATTATATCGCATAAATTCATTGCAGTCAAGCAAAATCCGCTTGAAAAAAGGGAAGAACGGGTGTATAAAAAGCGCATGGACACGAGGATACGGACAAGATTTGCGCCATCGCCGACGGGGTATCTGCACATAGGCGGGGCTCGGACGGCGCTGTTTAACTATCTCTTTACGCGGAAGATGGGAGGAACATTTGTGCTACGCATAGAAGATACGGATAGAGAGAGGCATGTGGAGGATGCTATGCGTGCGATATTCAGCGGGTTACGCTGGCTTGGGCTGGAGTGGGATGAAGGGGAAGGGGTAGGCGGCCCCTTCGAACCGTATTTCCAGAGCCGGCGCGGTGAGATATACGATAGGTATTTTCAGAAGTTGGTGGAAGCGGGACGCGTGTACGAGTGCTCGGCACCGAATAAACGCGATAAAGAAGGCAAAGAGATACCCGGGACGGGGGAAGGGACGGTGTGGCGGTTCAGGTTTCGGCGGGATGGGGTTATGACGTTGCACGATGCCGTATGCGGGGATATATCAGTAGATTATACCAACGAAGAGAACACTCCGGATATGGTATTGAAACGCACGGATGGGTCGTATATTTTTCACTTGGTCAATGTGGTGGATGACATCGAGATGAAGATAACGCATGTAATACGCGGGGAAGACCATATTATGAATACCTTCAAACATTTACAATTATTTGAAGCATTCGGGGAACCCGCGCCTGTGTACGCGCACATACCGTTGATTCAGAATCAGGATGGAACGAAGATGAGCAAACGGGATGTCGGAGCCCAACTCGGGACCTACCCGGAAGAAGGATTTTTGCCGGAAGCGGTCGTCAATTTTATTGCCTTACTTGGGTGGAATCCGAAGACCGAGCAGGAGATATTCAGCATGCAGGAGCTCATCGAACATTTCTCGCTCGAGCATGTCAACCGCGCGGCGGCAAAGTTTGATATTACTAAATGCAAATGGATGAATCAGCAGCACATCCTACGGATGAAATCGGACGCGTTTGTAGAGAAGGCACTACCTTTTTGCACGCGGGCGGGATTGACGGATAGTCCGCAGCTTCGCACAGCCATAGCCGGTGTACAGACGAAGGTGCAGGTGCTCGGTGAAGTGCCGCATTGGGTACGCTGGGTACAGGAGCTCGTCTACGATGCAGAGTCTATGAAAGCGTTGGGGGAAAATGCTCGTGCGATGCTGGATTTACTTGCTGAGGCATTTCGGGCACTGCCCGAGTGGGACGGAAAGGCTGCCTTTGCTCTCATAAAACCGCTGTGCAAGGAGCACGGTGTGAAGGTCGGGGCAGGGATGTACCCGCTGCGACTGGCATTGACCGGGCAGCATGTAGGACCGGGGATGGATTGTATTTTGTCCGCCCTCGGTAAAGATGAATGTTTACGCCGTATGGAAGTATTTCCGTGCTGATTTTGTATATCCGTGCGCACGCTTGATTTTGATTATACCTTACCGCCGGAGCTGATAGCCGAGCGTCCGTTGCCGGAGCGTGAAGCATCGCGGATGATGGTAGTGCATCGGGACAGCGGACTCATCGAACACCGGTACTTCCGAGAATTACCGAGTTATATCCGCCCCGGTGACCTTCTCGTTCTCAATGATACCAAAGTCGTGCCGGCTCGATTTTTCGCGAACGACGGGAGTATAGAATTGGTACGCGCGGGGATGACCGGGGAATTGCTCTGGAAATGCATGGTACGCCCCGGTCGGAAGATGAAAGTTGGGCGCATGGTACGAGTAGGTGATGCCGTGGGCACGGTTATCGATATCGATGGAGAAGGGTACCGCATGATACAATGGGATAAACCCGTGGATGAGACCAAGTTCGGACGCTTGGCACTTCCGCACTACATGAACAGAGAGTCCGATTCCGCGGACAGTGAACGCTACCAAACGGTCTATGCCGCGCATGAAGGAGCTATAGCGGCACCGACCGCCGGACTGCATTTTTCCCGAGAGATGCTCGCGGGTTTGCCGCATCGTTTCCTAACACTGCATGTCGGGGTGGGCACTTTCCGCCCTGTCAAGGCTGAGCGTGTAGAGGAGCACCACATGCATACGGAAACGTTTTTTCTTCCGGAGGAGACGGCGGAGGCTATTTCGGCAGCCGAGCGAGTGGTTGCGGTCGGGACAACGACGGTACGCGTTTTGGAAACACAGGCTGCGCGTTACGGGCTGCCGCTGCGCTCGGGTTCCGGCGAAACAGATATTTTTATCTATCCTGGCTTCCGCTACCGGGTAACCGATGCTTTGCTCACGAATTTTCACTTACCGCAAAGTACACTTATCATGCTCGTTTGTGCCTTTGCCTCGCGAGAGCTTATCCTAGAAGCGTATCGGCAGGCGGTTGAAGAGCGTTACCGGTTTTTTTCATACGGAGATTGTATGCTCGTTCTTTGAGTAATGTCGGGATCCTGTGCGACGGTTGAGTCTAACTTTCCCTGAATCGATGTCGAAAGCTCGAGAAGTCACCGCTCACCATCTCGTACGGCACGCGGTGGCGGAAATTGCTTTGCAGCAGTTGCGCGGCGGATAACGATTTCACCATCTTTTGCTTGATTAGCGCGGTCGCGAGCGATTTGTTCGAAGTATTCCGGGTCCATCATCCAGATAAAGCGGTCATGTGTTTCTTCTTCTTCATCGCGAGCCTTATTAAGTTTGAAAGCAATAGCTTCGTGTTGCCGACGAAGGTTTTGCAATTCCAGCCAAGCCGGCAACACCAGCATGGTCCCTAAAAAGGCTTCCAGAGCTAAAAAGATGAGACCACAGATACTCAGCATGTGCCCGAGCCCCTGATTTTGTCGTTGCCGGCGCCGGTCTTCATCTTCGCGGGTGCGATTCTGTTTGTCCGAGAAAATAAACATGATAAATTATCTTTCAGCGAATGGGATAAAACGACCGCGTCTGGCCAGCACCAAGGTATGAACATTGGATGATTTACCCTTGGAAGAAATAGGTAAAGTACTTATAGATATATCGAAACCGGTACGTTTTAGGGTGCTTACGAGGCGAGGATCGGGGTGTGCCAGAAGGATAGCCAGCAAGCTTCCGCCTTTCAGAGCTTGAAAGAAAGCGGAGGCGTCTTCCACAGAGAGGGAACAGGGTGCGTGTGTATGGCGTATTAAAATGGCATGTAAGGAACCGATACGTTTACGGCACAACTCCACAGCACCTACCGACTCAACGCTCACGCGCACGTCTTCCAAAACCTCAGCGTACGGGGAATGTTTGCGCACCCACGTCGGCAACACCGACACCGGTTCCGCGACGATAAAACGCGCCCTAGCTCTCGGCAAGGCATCCTTTGCGACACTCGGGACTATTCCCAAGCCGAGACCGACCACGAGCACGCAGGGCTTGTTTGCACGTGCTATAGGAGAAACCGCTAAGCGAGCCATCTCCGCTGCGCTCGAGCACCCGCGTGTACATTCCGTAACAGCTCCATCCTGCATGAGACTCAACTCCCCATCGCGGCTCCACAATTCCCATGTGTGCCCATCCTCAGCCGGCGATTGCACCTCGAGTTTGATGAGTGGTTTCATGCGTGTTTTATTGTACAGTATTTTTCAGAAGATTGCAAGACTGAACCGTGGTTTCGCCGTAAATGCGCTCCTCCTTTCCGCATTTTTGATTGGGGATAGCATTGTTTCATGAAGAGTAACAGGCGCTGTAGGGTGCGCGGTTGGATGTAGTTCATGTGCGAGGGATCCGGCATTATCACAGGAAGGACTTCTTTAACGCAGCAAAGAGAGGCGCGACCTCATGCACACGATGTACTTGGGCTCCGTGTTCAGCGGCACGTAAGCTCATCTTCACGGTAGCTTGCTCATCTCCGGGTAGAACATCTTTTAGGAAACGCTTTCGCGAAAGGCCGATGAGGATGGGGAGATCGTGAACACGTAGCAATTCCATCCCATCGATGAGTTGTAAATTTTGTTGAGAAGTTTTACCGAATCCGATGCCCGGATCGAGACAAATACAGTCCATATTTATTCCCGCGGCGCAGGCGAGCTGCACCTGTCGGTCCAGGAAGTCGCGAACCTCTGAAATAACATCTCGGTAGGAAGGATTGAGCTGCATGGTAGCCGGTTCTCCCTGCATGTGCATGATGACGACACCGCAGGCATACTCCGCGCAGACCTCACGCATGGCAGGATCGCTCAAACCGCAGATGTCGTTTACAATATCGACCCCGGCTTCCAGTGCAGTACGCGCAACGGCAGCATGCCGAGTATCGACGGATAGAATAGCATCCGGTAGTTCACTACGGAGCAACCGCAGGACAGGAAGGACGCGACGCAGTTCTTCCTGCACCGAGACTTCTTGGGCTCCGGGGCGGGTAGATTCTCCCCCCACATCGATGATGGTAGCACCTTGCTCAAGCATCAACTCGGCATGAGCGAGAGCCTGCGGAGGAGTGGTATGCGAACCGCCGTCAGAAAACGAATCCGGTGTAACATTGAGGATGCCCATGATGACACCGCCGGGGGGCAGCGCCAAGGCTGTATGTCGTAGTTTCCAATTTTTCATGTCTGATTATTTATGCCGAGGACGAGGGATGCGTCTACATCCAGTTGACCATGAAGCAGTTCTGCTTGCATAGTCGGTATCTATGAGCTGTGGAAGCCCGGACCGCATGATTTTCATGCTCATTGTATACCGTCTGGGTTCCGCCGCATGAGCGCATGTTACGTATGTTTTGCTTATCCCTGTATCGGTTCCGGTGATAAAAAAGACATCCATGCTACTTTTCTTTGTTCTTTTCCGCATTAAGGATAATGTTATTCGTCGGAGGTGATATAGTGTTCCGGCTATTCTCATCTATGGGGTTATCTGGTTTTGATTCTACGGGGTCCCAGCCCTCTGTGGAGAGATCATCTCTCCTCACCATATAATAAAGGATCCCCCACACAACAAAGGCGAGAAGTAAACAGAGATATTTGGGTTTCCAATTATCCGTCAGTACCTTCTTCATCGTCGGGTACAGATCTCGAATGTAATTCAGTATGGGTTTCTTCTCGTTCATGGTTTCGGAATAGTTCAATTAAGCGTTGTTTGAGAGTATCGGGGGTGAACCCACGCTCCAGCGGAATGCTGGGATTACCCCTCTCGCTGCCCACCGCCAACGATATAGTTCCGTTCTCTTCAGACACCACGATAACTACGGCGTCCGATTTCTCCGCCATCCCTATAGCGGCGCGGTGCCTCGCTCCGAGCCTCTCCCTCTCCGTAAGCGGCAAATAACCTGCTGCGGTTACAATACGATATATCTCCCTCTCCGTAGGCGGCAACCAACCTGCTGCGGTTACAATACGATCATTGTTAATAATTACGGCACCGTCATGAAGCGCAGACCCCTTATAAAATATAGATTCCAGTAATCCAGCAGATAGTTCTGCGTCGATGCGTTCCCCTCCGGTGATATGTTCAGAAAGTCTATTTGCACGCTGAAGAACAATTAGCGCACCGTATCTTCTGTTAGCTAAGTAGGCAACTGCATCGCAGATAGCGTCAAATCTTTCCGATTCTCCGGCTTTATTACGATCCACGAGACCGCGAAAAACACTGCCTCCGATGCGGGTCAATGCCGTACGGAGCTCATTCTGAAATAAAACAGCCAAGAATGTGCCTACAGGAACAAGTATCGTACCCAGAAATTCTAACTCACGTGCCCTAATGATCTTAACAAAAGAGATTATAAACAAAATTAAAATAATTAAACCACCCAACATCATAACCGCTCTCTCCCGACGAAAGCGGTAAGCTTGATAAATCACAATCCACAATACCACTATTTCACCTATCCTGATTAATATCTCCCACTTCTCCATACCCACACATCATACCATATTTACACATCATTGCAAGAACAATCTCTCCACATCTATTCTCACACACATCTGTTCCGATCAAATTAAAGACTTAGTGGTGGAAGAGTGTGCTATGGCGGGAAGGCAAGGCGGAATACGAACCCGGTCTTCTGTGAAATTGATACCCCTTGTGGTGCGCAAAAATGCGTGAAATACGCACAGGAAGCTGCGTCGCGGCGATTATCAAAAAAAATCCAAGGACGGATGTGATCCTCCCATCTATCGCAACAAAATTGATGACCCAGCGGCGGGCACTGACCTTACGTCAGGAAGACGTGTGTGGGGGGAAAGGGAGATGATGTTCACCATTCCGTAATCTCACGACCCTGCGCATCATCAAATGATCCGGTGAGAATGCGAATGATATCGATGATTTGCCAAATAATAAAACCACCTCCCGTCAAAATTTGAAGAAGTCCGGATACAATTTTCCCTGTATAAATCCTGTGCAGACCACCGCAGCAGGAGCAGAAAAACAAACATGCCAGTATGAGTGTTACTGTGCGCGATCGTGGTGAAACATCATATGAACTCATGCAGTTATATTAGCATAATTTTAGTACAATGCAAGAACAATAAATCATCGTATTATAGCCATCTCGATAAAAGTAAGGACATGGTGGTAGGCGATTGACTGCATCGGGAAGGCGAGAGGGAGAGAAAGTACGAAGGACGGAAAAAACACCGCGCAATGGAGATGCCATCACCTTCAATCAAAGATCAGAATGGGGGGGAGTGCTTTGTGCCGGGTTGATGTTCAGCCCTTGGGTGAGATTGTAGGTAAACCTCCTTCATACGAGACTTTGTGACGTGAGTATAGATTTGTGTGGTGGAGAGGGAAGCGTGCCCGAGTAATTCCTGAACTGAGCGTAGATCGGCACCGGCATCCAGCAAATGAGTGGCAAAGGTATGACGTAATTTATGTGGGGAGATACGGAAGGGGATATCGGAAGCGCGTAAATACTTTTCGAGCATGAGCTGGATACCACGACCGGTAAGACGTTTGCCGAAACGGTTGATAAACAATGGCATATTGCCGCTGATGCCCGCCATTGCGCGGTATTTACGCACGGCTTCGCAGGCATATTCACCCACGGGGATAAGCCGCACCTTACGACCTTTTCCGAGCACGCGCACGCAATTCGAGCCATCCTGCAAAGCTCCGGCGTTCAAGCTTACCAACTCACTCAATCGCATCCCGCACGAATAAAAAAGTTCCAAAATAGCGGCATCGCGATAAGGAACCCACGCCGGGAATTTTTTATCGATGGGTAAGCGTAGGGGCAAACTTAGTAATTCCTCCATCTGCTTCAGATTCAGATAAACCGGCAAAGGGTGCCTAGCCTTGGGTAAAATAATTTCAGCCATTGGGTTGACACTTATTTTACCGTAGCGTTCTAGGTAGTTATAAAACGAACGCAGAGCGGCGAAGCGCAGCCGTATAGACGAAGTTTTTAGCTGCTCTTCCATAGCTGCATACAGCCATTTCCGGAATTCTTCGCCGGTACAGACTGTCCAATCCGTAAAGCGATCACCCATCCATTGACGGAACTGAGCGAGCGCTCGACGGTAAGTCGCTAAGGTATGAGCGGATGCGCCGCGCTCCGCTTCCATGTAGCGGATAAAGGCATCGGCGAGTGAATCTGCTTGGTTCTCTTTTTCTTCCTTCATGACAACGAAAAATGGGACATGCAAATGAATGGTCTAGTCACGCAGTAAATGGCGGGCATGCAAGAAATAATGTAAACCACTCCATACAGTAAGTAGCACGCTCCCCCACAAAAAGAAACAGCGACACCACACCCCGCCGTCGCCTACCGATAGGGAACGCAGGGGTTGAGGTGCGTTTCCTCCGTATGCTAGGTGAAAGAGACACGACACGCAAAAACCGATTTGTAAACCGGTTTTCCATTTACCACTCCAATCTGCCGCCATAACTTCCCCCTTTAACACGGCGAACTGGCGGAGACCGGTAACGAGAAATTCACGAAATAAGATGAGTACAGATACCCAGAAGGGACACATTCCCACGCTGCTCAGGTACACATACGCCGCGCTGATTAATATTTTATCTGCCAGAGGGTCCAATAATTTACCTAAATTTGTGATTTTTTTGTATTTACGAGCAAGATAGCCGTCAAAGAAGTCGCTTACGGCTCCGAGGACGAAAGCCCAGAGGGCGACGCAACTTGCTACGGATAGGGGTTCAAACCATGTTCCATCAGGAGATGCTGCTACTGCATCCGGAATTGTTCCTTGCCCAAGTGCGAGCACCATGGTGAACACCAACACCATGATAATTCGCAACAAAGTGATGCTATTGGGTAAATTCATCTAAGTTTTCTATCCGCAAGCGAACGGAGGGGCAGGTCGTGTCTGCCACACCCTGCCCCTATCATCCACTTTGTACGGGAACGCTGCATCTCGTCCCCTCTCAAGGTATCTTTTTCAATCGATAACCTAGAAACATAAAGTTAGGGATTGACCAGACCATCCTCCGGGAAAAGCCCCGGGGCAGTTGTGCTACCGGCCGGGAGCTGCTCACCCGCCCGATTACGTATCGGATGCCCGGATGCATCGATGACATCCGCAGTGACAAAGATGGTGAGATTCTTACGCGTGTGCGACTCCACATTGCTTCGGAAGAAACGACCTACCAACGGAAGGTCCCCAAAAACCGGGACTTTATCTTCTACCTTCTGCACCTTGTCCTCAATCATACCACCGATAGCAACGGTATGTCCGTCGTACAAGGAAAGCGTCGTATTGATCATCTTGCGAGAGAATATCGGCATATCAATGCGGTTATCCGTCAATACAACTTGTTCTACCCTGTTGTTTGTAGCAATACCGGAAATAATCGGCGAACCATAGTTAATGAATCCTTCGAAGTCAACAATACGAACAATGAAACGTTCAAACTTAACAATATTATTTTGAGGACGCTCCTTTACATTGACGACCATCACCAGCCCGACTTCCTCCACAGACCAGTCACTGGGATTAGCAGGAGCTGCAACAGGCAGCGATGTCGTAGACTCATCCCAATCATTGTTATTGTTGCCGTTTCTTGTAACACCTCCATTCGAATTTTGGGGAATCTGGGGTGGATCGTAAGAATTTGGATATATGAAGCGCCTTATAATTTCAATACGCGCATCGGCATCTGCCGGGATAGGCGAGTCCACTTTGGGATCCTCCGGTCCATCCGGAACTTCTGCACCGGGAGAAATAACCAGCGTGGGTGCATTAATCATATCGACTCCCTTCTTTTGGGATAAACCACGCATGATCATTTGGAACGAACCGGAATCATAGATACCGGAAAGCGACAGGATACCCGGGGCAACATGCGCTCTGTCCGTACTTGTTGCAGCCGGAGAGCCACCTCTCAACAAACTATCTAAGCTGGAGGATGATGTTGCGCCGCTCCCCGTGCGCAGACCACCAGTCACTAATCCCTGTGTTACCACATCTGAATCTGTGGCATAATTGTTATTATTGACAAGGGGCCAAGAACCACTGTTAGCATGATTATTGCCATAGGCGGAACCAGGATTTGTCACGAAGTCCTTGTATGTTCTATCCGGAGTAGAGTTCGCGCCGGTAACACCACCGAGATAGGTCGTACCATTATTTGACACAGAGAAAGGATTAACAACCCAGTCAAAGGATATTTCATCCTCATCCATCTGTGTTACCTCAACAAACTTGGTGGACACCTTGATCATCAGCTCACGCGTACTGCGACTCAAAAAGAGAGCCTCATCTACCATATCCAACTCGTCCGGCGTACTCGTCACCGTCAATTGCTCAAGACGACGATTATAAACAGCGCCGGATCCCTTCGCTGCAAACGTCAGTCCTGATGATCTAAGTGTTTTTTTAGGATCAATTCTTATACCTCCGGATTTGGCATTTGACGCAAAGGCATCATCTTCTCCATCGCCGCTGTCAGACTCATCGTCTCCACCTTCATCAAAGAAAGAAAGCGGTACATTGCGCCACGTCCTCGTTTCCAGTACCACCGCATTTGGATCCCCTTTCTTGTAAATGTCAATTCCGCCTTCGCCGACAACGAAGGTGCAATCACAATTTTTGCAGATAGCCTCGAGCAATTGACGCAGCGTGACTCTGGAAAGGTTAATCGTCACTTCCGGTTCTGGTTCCGGACCGGTTGCCACCGGCGCTGCTGATTTCTTTTCGGTATCCTCATCCTCCTCTTCGCTCTCCTCCTCATCTCCTGTATCCTCCTCGCTTTCCTCATCATCCGACTGAGTAGATTTTGCTGCTGCTACCGGCATTTGTTTTGGAGGATTGTAGTTAATGTTAATCGAAGTAAAGCCGCGCTTTCTCAATTCACCCCGTAAGATACTTACCACTTCTGTAATTCGCGTTGATTCGTAACCTCCGACCCAATCTCCGGGTTCCGCATTCAATACATCGTTAATTTCAGCGATCTTCGCAGATGTTTCCCTAGAATTATTGTCTTGGACGAAGGGAGCGGTCAAATCATCCTCTGAAGGTACACCTTCTTCCCACGCGGCATCCACTTCAGCAAGTGCCTTTGCACGATAAGAATCGTATGCAGCACGCAGGTAATTGGAACGACGCTTAGAGACAGCTTCTTGACCGCGTCGAGCCGCTTCATTGTAAGGATCGATGCGCAGCACACTATTAAATGTATCATAGGCTTCTTTGTAACGAGCCAAATCGTAATACCCCCATGCGAGTTGTAATAAGCGGTTGACTTCCTCGACGTTTTTGACGTGTTCAGGTGTAAGTGCCGGATTATTACGAACCGGGTCACGCAGGTAGGACAATTCCTTACGTGCACGCGCGTTATCAGGTTCATGTTTAAGCACTTCCAACAGCAATTGCTCGGCATCATCGTACTGTCCGACTTCTGCGTGTTTCATTGCCGTGGCTATTGAAGCATCCGATATACTTTGACGAATAAATTCTTGTAAATTTCTTGTAGCCGGTGCGTGTGGTACACGCTCCCACGCTTCCCTGTATTTGGCGAGTGCCTCGGAATACTTACCTTGAGCATATGCATCGCGTCCTTCTTGCAAGAGTCGCATCGCGGCATCCCGTTCCGCCGTCCGCCGTGCCGATTCACGTGCTACAATGTCACCCTGTGCGCTGCCCGTCGAGCCGGCATATACAGCTGTTGGTCCTACTTCGCTGGTTCCGGCTGCGGTCGATGTGGTAATATAGCCTTCCGTTGCAGCGTATGCGCACGAGCATATCATTGAGAATGCTAAAACCATCGCTTGATGAGTCGTGGGTATGAGAGATACTTTTTTCATGGTGGTGTGTCTTATTATGACATATTTTTGAGTTTTGTAAAGTCTACAATGTAATTTTTTGCATGGAAATGCCGAAAAAATGAGTTATTTGGATTTTTTTGGTGTTTGAACAGGAGAAGATGGGACATCATATTCCTCTTTATCGTTTACCTTAACTTTAGGTGGCGTTTTTTTATCACCTGCACTTGCAAATTGGCATTGGACACCTGAGAAGCCCGGCACATTAAAAGTTTCGCCGAGTTGTGCAGTCAATTCAGCTTCCGGTTTTCCTTTCATAGGACCGGCAGTTACACGGAACTTCATCAAAGTATCATGGACATCACGGCGTCCCCGCTTCCCCTCCTTTATGTCAAATTCTGTTGCATTGCTGAGTCGCGTATAGCTATCGCGAATATGTACAGAGTGAGAACCCATTCCGGAGTCGTCGGCAAGTGTATCGATTTTTTCAAGGGTAAAGCGTTCCTTTCCCAGAGGTCCATCTTTCTCATTACCTAAACCGAATTTGGTTCCGGGTTTAATAGAATCATACCTTTGAACACGCTCTTCCTTATCATTCCAGATGAATATCGTGGCAGAGTTGTCGTCAAATGCCGATGCAATACTAAGCTCTATCGTGTAACGGTGAACTTTTTTCCGTCCTACACTTTCAAGTTTCACTGTTCCGGCGACGACAAAATGCGGCATACTTGAAGCATCCGATGGGTCTTTCCCTTCTAAAAATTCTTCAGCGTTAGTAAAGCCATCACCGTCCGGGTCCTGTTGCATAACATCGGCATCGCATATATTTTGTTCAAGTCCGTACGTATAAAACCAAGCATTAGGTACAGGCTTAGACGCTCCGTCGGCTGCGGGCACGGTATGCAAGGGATGTGAACCATCCGCTAACAAATCCACAGCTATATTTTTCTTTTGGGCTGCATCCGGTACCTGCCATATTGTCGGTGGAAAAAATAATGGCGTGTAACGCGGTAATTTTTTCCCTTCTACTTTATCGCGTGGTACGAAGGCTACGTCTAACCCCGGTGCTTCGTCGACCAAACGTCGTTCTGTAGCAACATTTTGAACAATCTGAGATGCTTCATCGGTTAAGCCATTGTCTTTTACCTTAACCTTGGGCATGGGTACATTGAGGGAATCCGGTTCCGGTAAGGTGTACATATAGTAGCCACCGGCAGCTGCCCCCAGCCCAAGAACTATACCGAGCAGCAATATATTGCGTCCTATTTTAGATGAATCTGCCATAATGGAAATAGTACCGATTAAGTTTTATCTTCTTGATATTAAAGTAACGTACGATAAGAAAGTGCATTTGCTGTGGTTAAATTCCTCGCCGCATCAGCTACCGTAGGGCGTTCCGTGCGTGTGTCGTAAGACGCACCGGCGGATGACCCGACATTCAACAATACGCGTGATTGTGACATTTCAGCTGCCGGATCCCCCTTTACATAAATGTCAATACCGTACTCACTGACAAACCACACACAACCGGAGTTTCTACAGATCAAAAAAAGAAATTGGCGCAGGGTAACCTGAGAAACTCTGAGGGTTACCTCCGGATCAACATTGCCTCCGAGGGATTGTTGCGGTTGATGAAAATTGATTTGGATAAAATTTATCCCCCTTCTTTGTAATTCGCCTCGCAACACGGACACTACTTCTGAGGTAGGAACAGACTCGAAGGACATACTCATGACGCAGGTATCGAGTACCTCATTAATTGCTTCTACTTTTTCGTTTGATGCATCATCATTGTTCGGCACAGCGGGTGTATTGATAAACTCCACCCGCTCCACGTCTCCGCCTCTGTACTGTTCGAAAGCGCATCCACCTGTGTCGGATCCCACAGCGCACACCCCTAACACAAACCCAGCTGACACTATATTGCGACCCACCTTTAGTATACTCGTTTTCATAATTTACTTATTTAGTTTTTTCTTAGAATCCGGCATAAAATACAGCACCTGTAGAGTAAGGCTAACATCTACTTCTTGGGACGCGTTACCTGTTATAAGTTTTGCAACGGGTACTTCCGAAGGTTCGATGGCAGTTGCATCGTCACTGCTAGTTTGTTGCATAGGATCGTCCACTACAGCATCACTAACTGCACGATAGGGAGCAAGCATGGGTAAATTACCGGGTGTTTTAACAGATATACCGGTCACAACATAAAAGAATTTTTTATCATTGACGAGCCGATTGATAACCTTAGGTAACTCACTGAGAGTTTCCTCCTTCGTAGGGTCTATATCTGTATTGCTTCGACGCACCGTAAAACCTACTTCGAGCTCCATGGGGAAGTAACTCCCTTCTTTCTTCTGCTTCTCAAATTTATCAAGGACATCCGCCTGAAGGGGAGCACAATACAATCGTTTGACATTCAAAGAGCCGGAGTCAATGACGTGACGCACCAACGTGTCCGACGCATGCAATAGGTAATTCAAATACGGTGCATTACGTTGAGTTGCCGGTGCAGTCTTATATTCATTGAGCCCCAGAGCAGCCACATCCGGTCCAAGCTTACTCTTCTTTTCGGCAGCGTAGGAACTTATTTTAGCAGTCATATCATTGACTGCTTTTTGAAAGACATCGGGCGGCATAGGGTTTCCTTGGCTATCTTGTGCCAATGTTTTACACGTTTCGACATAGCTTTCCATATCTTTGCGCAGTTGCGCTTCCTTCTTTTCCATGGCATTAAATGCCTCAATTAGACGCCTTCTATTCTCTTTTGTAGGAGGGAATTCTTCGTTTGCATACTCATCCAATCTACTACGATTTTCAGTAATTTCTGCCATCGTTTGCTGAAATGCTTGATAGTGATTGTATGCTTGATAGCATAGCACCCCGAAAAGTATTATTACTACGAGGACTATCAGCGATACTCGCTTATTTTCCATAATTTTCATAATGCATCGTAAGGTATGATTCGTTGGGTACGGGGGTATTATTATTTCGTTGGTATTACACTGCCACCGGGCAAGGGTAACGGATGCTTTAACGGCATAACTATGTAAAATTTATCCGCATAGTCAGGTATGAGATTATTTCCACGGGATTTTTCTGCATCTTGTACAAGAAAATAATTTGCGCCGTTTGCATTGACTTTTCCTTGCACGAAATTGAAGAGGGAATCCGGACTAGCGTCAGCAAAATGGCGTCCCACCAACTCATTGAGTCTTTGTAGCAATTTTCCTTGGTCTTCCTTGCTCTTTTTGTAGAAATATCCGCTTACCAGCAGTGCTGTTACTTGTGGAGCCTTCCCATGTTCTCCCATATCAAAGGTGCGTACCATGGAGCCGCTACGGGTTTCACGTGTGTCGAGCAAGAGGTACTTATCTGTTCCATCTTGTCCCACAACAAGGGGATTATTGGCTGCATCGTAATCTACGAGGGCATCTACGCCGGTCAACCAAAGATTCGGAGAGGTTGTTTTTTTTGCGAGTTGAATAAGCAAATCCGGGTAAGCATAACGCGCGGCGTAAAGAGTACCGATCTCTTTGATATTCTTCAATGCTTTGTCATAATCCTGCCGTGTTTTTTCCATCACGCGGTGCAAACCATCTAAATCTTCCACGTGTGCAGCATTTTTTGTTAGTTCCTCTTGTGCACTCTTTGCACGTGCATCAGCTGCGTGGTCTAGGAAACCAGCTCCCAGTAAAGCGATAACACCTGCCGCTACTACTTTCGGAATCAAACGCTTCTCCGCCCTGTCTTTACCTACGCTCGTAGGTACTAAATCGATGTTAAATGCAGCGACTTTTGCGCCGCTGAGAGCAGCTCCTACCACCGGTCCTAAGCACAACGCATCTTCACCGACTGCTTCCGTGTCTAATTTGTTACTTACTGTGACTGCATTCAATGGATTGAATACTTCCACAGGTAAATCGAAGGCACTTTGCAAAAATTCGATCGTAAAGCCAAGTTTTGCACCTCCACCGCATATATAAACCTTTTTTGGTGCGGAACCTTTGTACTGTGCACGGTAATGATTAATGGTACGCTGTACTTCAGAGCTCAGTCGCGTCATGGCATTACGGATGACAGAAGCCACAGCTGCTTGGTACTCGAGCATAGAATCCGTATGACCGCTACCGAGGGATACCACGCCTTGCTCTACTTTCACCTGCTCAGCTTCCCGAAAACCTAAATTCATTTCACGCGCTATGCTGTTGGTAACAAACGAACCGGCTGCTGTCACCGAACGTGTAAAGAATCTACCTTCTTCAATAAATAAGATATCTGTAGTTTTGGCACCTATATCTAGGAGCATGACCGGCTCTGTTTCTTCCGGGTAAGATGCACGGAAGGCATTGTAAAGAGCTGTTATGGAGCAATCTACGCTACGGGTGCGTAAAGTATTGGCTTCTACTTGGGCATTAAGATCATCGAGTTCATCTTTTTTTATAGCCACAAGTAATACCTCTTGCTCGCCGTCTTCGGCATTACCCAACAATTGATAAGAGAACACGATTTCATCGAGGGGGAAGGGTAAATGTTGCTGAGCTTCATACCCTACTTGCTCCGATAAATCCTCCACCGTATCCAATGCCGGTAATTTGATAAATCGCATGAATACCTTTTGCCCGGATACCACATCTCGTACATCCTTTCCCTTCAGTTTGAGTTCTTTGACTAGTTCGCTCACCGCATTGCTTACATAGTCTATCCTCATGCCTTCTTCTACCGGGTCCAGTACTATGTTCTTCCGTGCATACCGCGATAGCACCAGCCCCTTCGATGTCCCGGTAAATAGTGCCATCGTTACACACTGAGCCCCGATCTCCAATGCTACCGTTGTCTTGTATTCTGCCATATCTGTCTCTTTCTGTTTGTTCTGATTACCTTGTTTTCTTTTTTATTTACAAGGCATTATCGTAATCTGATTTCTTTTCAGAGCTACTTTCTTTGTGCGAAGAACTCTTGTGTGAACTCGAGCTCTTTTTTGTTTCACTGCCACTCGTTGAATCATCTTCCTCCTCATCTTTCCCGGTTGCATCTCCCTCATCCGGTTTTTCAGGCGCTCCGTATGTAGGAGTTGTCCGTGGATAATACCGTCCGTAGTACATGGCAAAAGGCGTTTCCGATATGCACAAAACATCTACGTCCGGTACATCAAAATTATCTTTACTGCGTGTGGTCCACCAATGTAAATCTCCATACTTGCTAACCAAACTTGTGTCCAATAGTTTAGAATAGACCGTGCAACCGGGGAGCATACTACTTTGTTCTTTGCTTGGCAGATATTCACGACATTTTTCACCGTTAAAACTTGCTTCTGCCGCATACCCTACCAAGACACCACGTTTTTGCAGTTCGCCGATCGGATCGGTGAAATCATCTGTCAATATATAAGCGGTCGATCTGGGTATAAATACTCCGATATTAAATGTTGCTATCCCAAGCTCTTTACTTCCTTCTTTGAATGATGTCCTTCTCATCGGGATGTCTACTAGATCCATCCCCTTTTTCAGTAAATAGAAGTTTTCTGCACCGGTGCCACGCGGGTCCGCACCTCCTTTTAGGGCTCCTATCGGCTTCCGTATCAGTAAATAGACATCCACATGCAGCTTCCTTATGTAACGCGCGGGTGCCAACTTCTCCGTCTTTCTATCACGTCCGGCAGCATACACTTGCACGGGCACGTTAACAACACACCATGCCGGCTTCCCCCCTTCTGCCTTACCTGCCTCTGTATCCTTCACCTTGAACAAATCTCCGGCAGCCGGCACAGCTTCCGCACTGCCTATGGCATTGATGGGTGACGCATTGACCTTTGTCCTTACTCTGAAAGACACCTGATTGGCTAACGGCGCCCAACCATCGTCTGCGCCGAACACACACATCGTGCATGCTATCCAAGCACTTGCTAATCCAATAAAGAGAGTTTTCACGTTCATAAGCAGCTGTAATTTGATCGTTCGCATCACCTTTATACACCCTAATTGGCACTTTGACGAGAAAAAACTTCTTATTCTCGCAATTTTTTTTCTTTTCTCCTCATTTTTCCTGAGATGTCTGTGGCATTCGTTGATTTCTACGCGCGCTAATCAAAAATATCAGACCGAGTATCACGACACCGAAACTCAGGTACTGTCCCCGGGTGATATTTCCCCACATCGGTGCGTCCGGTTCGCGAAAACATTCTGTGGTAATGCGAGCAACCGCGTACATAAGGCAGAAAACGGCACTGAATATCCCGGCAGGCGCTTTCTTCCATTTGAATCGTAGTATAATGAGCACAATAAAAATGAGGAGTCCTTCACCTACGGCTTCAAAAAGTTGCGAAGGGTATCGCGTATGAAGAAATTGTCCGAGAGCTTCGCGTGCTGCATCACTTTCGCGGGTAAGGCGTGCGATAAGTTCAAAATTTCCCCATCCATTGACCGGAGTACCCAGAGCTTGACTCATCGCTGTATCCGCTGCTTGCCTCATTTGATCAGGTAATTCAAGGTACTCCATCGGGAATTTCATCCCGAGCGGATTCTCCGGTGAACACACACGTCCGTAAAGTTCTCCGTTGATAAAGTTGGCAAGTCGTCCAAAAAAGAGACCGATAGGACATACGATTGCCAGACCGTCACACACACCCGATAGAGACAAGTGATTGCGTATGGCATAGATAGTCGCTACCAGTAACACTGCTATGATACCGCCGTGTGAGGCCATACCTCCTTCCCATACGCGAAATACCCATAGTGGGTCCGCACATAAACCACTCCATCCGTGCTCCGGCAACCAGTAAAAGAAAAATTCCCCGAGTCGACCGCCCAGTATCACCCCGACTAAGCATACCAGTGTGATAAAATCGCCGAGCTTCTGCGGACCTACGCAGTACAATTCACGTTTCGATAATTGCAACAATACCCAATACCCTAACACAAACCCCACCACATACGCCAACCCATACCACCTCAATGCCAACGGCTCAATGGGTAACTTTACTATCACCGGGTCTAAATGATGTATGTATGTAGCAAGTATAGCTGCGCTCATGGATGGCTTCTTTTATACCACATCTCTCCACTTTTGACAAACAAATTCCCATTCTCGCGCGCAACGGCAACACCCAACCTAATATAAAAGAACCTGTTCAGCGTTGAGCGATGACTCTGCGACCGAAAAACGAGGAGTAGCCAAATACGAAATAAAACAGCTAGGCACAACGATGTTTCGCGGAAGGCAAATCGGGGAAGCAGCGTGGATGATAACTCAGGGGGCTTTGTAAGATTGGTTCCCTCCCTGCAGTATGCGAAACGTGTGAACGGCACACCGGGAGTGGCATTGCAGCGGTTATCGCAAGGTTTCTTGGGACGCATGTTTTCCCCCGGGGACGAGTTTGAAAAAAAATCCTCATTACGCAAATTTTTGTCTTGCCAATCTCGCATTTCCATTGTACAATACCTGCCGTTGCCCCACGGAGTGGGTGCTCTTGATGGCTCGGTAGCTCAGGTGGCAGAGCAGGGGACTGAAAATCCCTGTGTCGGCGGTTCGACCCCGTCCCGAGCCAGTTTAAGTTGCCTTGCGTGGCAAGCGGGGCGTAGCTCAGCTTGGTAGAGCGCCAGCTTTGGGAGCTGGATGTCGTAGGTTCAAATCCTGTCGCCCCGAAATGAGTCGCATCTTTCCGTTGAATCAATGCTCTCGCTGCGTCTTCCTAACAGGGCTGCGCGGATGTCGATGCAGGAAGCAGAGCAGCGTGGAGAGCAGGTCAGGACTTCCGTGAAATGGATGTCCCTGTGGGGTGAGGAATGTGCGGGAAGTATGTAGGGAGTGCAGCGTTTATCGTGAATTTTGTTGGGACGGATGTGTTTTTTGGGGACGGATCTGGTTGACTTTTCGGTGTTTTTGTGCTATGGTCGTGACGTATGCAACGACGCGACTTTATAAAACTAGGATTTGCCGTAGGTGCCGGATTTTCATTGAGGACGCTTGGTGGTTTATTTCCCGTAGCTTACGGAGGGGAGGCACCTGATTCGGCGGGGACACCGCAGTTAGTAGCGGTACGCGGGGATGACCGCATATCGATGTTGGATGCCGCGCTATCCGCCTTAGGTGGTATAGCAGCTTTTGTAAGACCCGGGCAAACGGTGGTCATTAAACCTAATTGTGCGTGGGACAAGGCGCCGGAGATGAGTGCGAACACGCATCCCTCCCTTGTCGGACACATGGTGAAATTATGCAAATCAGCGGGTGCCGCGAGGGTACTTGTATTTGATCATGCGTGCGATGATTGGCAACGTTCCTACCGTAACAGCGGCATTCAGGAAGCGGTAGAAAAAGCCGGGGGAGAAATGATCAGCGGTGCGGATGAGAATTTATACCGAGAGCATAAGAACCCCGCAGCCCGTAAATTAACTCACGCAAAGGTACACTCAGCTATTTTAGACTCCGACGTGTACATCAACATGCCCGTACTCAAACACCACAGCGGCGCACGCATGACCGCCTGCATGAAAAATGCCATGGGACTCGTCTGGGACAGAGGATTCTTCCACAGTCACGACCTACACCGGTGCATAGCCGACAGCGTATTGTTACGCAAACCCGACCTCAATGTGCTGGATGCTTTTGCTCCCATGCTACGGAATGGACCCAAGGGGAAAGACACGAGCGACCTCATTCAGACGCATGCTCTGTTAGTCGGCACAGACATAGTGGCGGTCGACGCGGCGGCTTCAAAATTATTAGGGAATGCCGAGGGAGATGTGCGGCACATTGATTTAGCGGCGGCGATGGGACTCGGCAATAAAGACCTTTCCAAAGTAAACATCCGTCGTATTACCCTAGCTTAACACATTCAGCTCATGTGGAGATGGTCACGAATTCTGTGTGCTACGGTGGTGGCGCTTCTGCTGGTGTGGGGATTTATTAACATCCGCAACATCGATCCCACGGGGTGGGAATATGCTGTAGAACGCGTGCAATTCGTACCCGCCTTGCTCGGTTCCCTGAGCGGTGTGACTTGGGCATGTGTCATCTTCACCGGGTTGGTGATCGTAACGCTTATTTTCGGGCGTGTCTATTGCTCGTACCTTTGTCCGCTGGGCATCGCGCAGGATGTTGTTATCCATATCCGCCGATTTGTAGACCGTTTACGCGGAAAAAAAACTGTCGGAATCGGACGCCGCTATGCTCCCCCGAAGAACCTCTTGCGTTATTCCATCATGCTCGTGACACTCGCCGGTGCTTTATTCGCAGGCGCGGCGGTTTTGGCATGGATCGACCCCTACAGCATTTGCGCGCGCTTCTTGGCAGGTGTCATCAATCCGCTAGCTTCGAATGCTTATGATTTGGCGGTGGGCGAGTCCGCATCTACCCCGGCGTGGTCGCGTTACGGTTGGCTTCTTCTACCCATCGGGGGTATGTTGCTTATCCCGTTGATTCTGGCATGGTGGCGTGGTCGTATCTATTGCAATACTTTTTGCCCGGTAGGTTCGTTATTGAGTTTGCTCTCGTACCGTCCACTCCTGCGCATCGGAATGGACCCGCATGGTTGTGTGCGATGTGCAGCTTGTGTTCGGGCATGCAAAGCACAGTGTATTGATGTAAAAAACTATCGTGTCGATACATCGCGCTGTATCAATTGCTATGATTGTGTGACTGCCTGCGAACACGGACTGCGCCCGCATCTTGTAACCCCTTGGAAAGAACCTGGGTCCGAGTTCATTTTACCTGACCCGACACCTACCCAGCCCGCTAAACCGAACACCGGAAGTTCGCGACGTGCTTTTTTGGGTATGCTGGCAACAGCTGCGCCGGTGACACTTGCTGCGGCGCTTCCGGCTTCCCCCGACTCCGCAGAAAATGAAGCTCCGGCTACATCACCGCCGGGTAGTATTTCCGTACCGCGTTTCTTGGATCACTGCACGGGGTGCGGTCTTTGCATCACCGCGTGTCCTACGCATGTACTGCAACCTTCCTTCCTGCAATACGGCATACGCGGAGTGTTCAAACCGCATCTCGATTTCACCAAAGGCTTCTGCAACTTCGACTGTACAGCTTGTAGCTCCGTGTGCCCGGAAGGGGCTATTTTACCTATCTCCCGCTCCGATAAACAACGTACCCAAATCGCGCTGGCTTCTTTTCACAGCGATCGCTGTATCGTTCATTGTCACCAAACTGAATGCGGGGCATGTACCGAGCATTGTCCGACTAAAGCCCTCAGTACTTTCGAAGGTAAGGTGCCTTCGTGCGATACAAGCGCTTGCATTGCCTGTAATTCTTGCGTCCAAGCCTGTCCTCAACATGCTATCTCTCTCGTTCCCGACGGTGCAGACGGGCACCACGCTCAGATCGATCGCGCTAAATGTATCGCGTGCGGACGCTGCGCGCGGGTATGTCCATCCGGAGCTCTTCAATCGCACAGCCTACTCGTACCAGTGCTGGATGAAAAATTGTGTATCGGTTGCGGAGCGTGCAGCTATGCTTGCCCCGTGCGACCCCAACGTGCCATGCAAATTACTCCGCGAGCTCTCCACGTTCGAGCCGATGTGCGTCGCGAACAACCCGCTCAAAATCCTGTCAGTACAGATGAATTTCCTTTCTGAACGCGTTCGGTACGAGCCAAATGGTAGTTAAACCGGAAGTACGATGAACAAAAATTTTTTCTTGCTAAACGTGGAGTTTTTTGGTAACATACGTGCAGAGAGCGACAGTTCAGTATGAAATCTCTTACGAATAATTTTTCTGCGCATCATCTTTGCTGTATACACTCCGATGTATGCTCAGGGTGGTCCGGATGCAGCTCGCCCGGCGGATGCATGAAGAATGTAAAGGAGTAAGACGGTTGTGCCATACACATACATAGAGAAAAAGATATGAGAGAGATCAGGGACGGGGAATTGGCAGAACGCATAGCGCGCATAGGGGATCAATTTGCTATAAGCGGAGATTTCCTATACGGGGAGGAGCTGCACAATGGACATATCAATACCACCTATCGCGCGTGCTACCGCACGGAAGACGGACATGTGGATCGTTACATATTACAACGCATCAACGGATATGTCTTCAAGGACCCGACCTTGGTAATGAAAAATGTAGAAAAAGTGACACGTCACATATCGTGGAAAGTACTACGCCGGAGGCGGAATGCCGCCGGACAGACCCTGACGCTTTATCCGGCACGCGGTGGACGCAATTACATCAACTTACCGGAAGAGGGAGGAATGTGGCGTTGCTACAACAACATAGAAGGCACCCATACTTACGATGTGGTAGAAAATACGCGGCAAGCGTACCAAGCAGGCTATGCTTTTGGTTCCTTTCAAGAACTGGTATCAGATATGAATCCGGAAGATATCCGTGAATCCATACCGGATTTTCATAACACACCCAAGAGATATGAAGCACTCGAAATAAGTGCCGCAGCGGATGTAATGCAACGTGCGTGTGAGTGTACGAACGAGCTTGAACTTATACGCACTTGGGCTCCGCAATTCGGTAAATTGGTAGACATGCAAAAACGCGGAGAACTCCCTACTCGGATTACACACAACGACACGAAAATCAACAATGTCATGCTGGACGAAGAAACGGATAGCGCCGTCTGTGTTATTGATTTAGACACAGTTATGCCGGGACTTTCTCTTTATGATTTTGGAGACATGGTACGCACAGCCACTTGCATGGCTAGGGAAGACGAAAGCGACCTATCCAAGGTTCAGATGCAGATGCCATTCTTTGAATCTTTAGCGGAAGGGTACCTAGATGCTGCCCACGATTTTCTGACTAAAGCAGAAGTTGATATGATGGCCTTCTCCGGTTGGCTCATCACTGTAGAAATAGGCATGCGATTTTTAACAGATTACCTAGACGGAGATAAGTATTTCCGTTGCGAGTACTCGGAGCACAACTTGGTACGTGCCAGAAATCAACTCGCTCTTGCCTCAAGCATCCATTCTCTCCTCCCCCGTATGCAAAGATATATCCGAAAACTGATCAAAGCTTACAAAAGTTAGCACGTACACCATGTTTCAGTTTCCCTCCGAACAGGTTCTTCCCATTGCATTGAGACTCGGTACTTCACTATGGATAAAGTGCAAGCTTTCGCTGCGTGAAGTCTGGCTACGATGCTGCCGTATGCACCGGTCGAGTGAGTGTGAGTGGGGAACCATGATGCGCAGATTTACTGTGGTATTCATACTCCTGCTTGCCGTGTTAGATAGTACACTGTGTGCGGTTGAGGATAGTAGGCGTGATTCGTATCTATTATATTCAGACTTTGTAGGATTATTCCCCGGGGCGGAGGAGAATGTACGACACGATGGCGCATGTGTCTTGATGCAACAGAATGGGTGCCGCATTATCGCCGTTGTTTGCTCCGATGTTCCGATGCATATTCCCCTTATTTTTGTCAACGCGGAGACGGCAGACAAGGCGAGCAGGATGGCAAGGTGGATAGCCGGAAAAATCCGCTGTAAACATGCTATCCGTCCTTTTGAAAGACGTGCGCCTTGGGTGGCTATTATTTGTCCGTGTCGAAACGAAAGTCAAAGATATACTCCGAATGTTCTTTGTACTCCGAATAGTTTGCTACTTCCGAGCTCCGAAGAAAAAGCTCGCTTCATCGGTTGGCAGGGCAAGAGTTTGTGTGTCCGAGTCAATTACGAACCGGAATTAAGTCAACGTAGAAAAGTAGGTACCATCGAAATTGTATCCGATATCTCACGAGATAATTGCGCTTGCGTAGAATTCCGTTTTACCAAGGGAAATTTTAACGACGATGATATGCTGGAATTTATCTGTATACGTACGTCAAATGTCTTTTCCTACACGTCTACAAAAAGAGATTCCCGTCTACGTGAGCTTAAAAAACAATTCCCCGGGTACAGCATCCTCCATCATCCTCTTGGGTCTGAGTTCTGTGTCATTCGTAAGAAGAAAATATGTTTTGCCGGTTCAGCTGATGACATTGCTGCTTATATTTCACCTCGTCGTAAAATCGCAAATTTTGATTTCTCGCAAAATGATGAAGTTCGTGATGAGAACGACACAGAAACCGTGAAACAGCCGCAGAATAATGAGAAAACTTTAGCTTCAGGACAACAAACATCCGTGGAAGCCACGAAAACGCCGAAATCTCACGGAGATGAGGATGACGGTGATGGAGAATTGCTTACTCCTCCTTCGCCGAGTGCACAAACAAACGTTCAGGTAAACAAGCGGGCGGAACCTCCTCCGAGTACTGTCCCGGAAGCGATCAATCGCTATGTTCAATATCTGAATACGTTGTAAATTCCCTTGTACTCGCTCCAAGAAAATTTTTGATAATTGCAGCGATGTCCCTTTCCATGGTGTTTCCGCGCGTTTCGCGTACCATCGATGGGCGTAATCTCACGGGTACCTTGAGTTATCGTTCAAACTATTTTGGTTTACTTTCCACGTTGTTATCCGCGCCACTCTATTGCAGTTGAATGATAGACATCGTACATCGTAAATAGATGTTGCACTGTATTTCGCCGTGTGACTGATTTTTGTTGCATAGATGTAACACAAGGTACCTATTTTTATGCTGGGAAAAGAGGAGAAGATGGGTTAGACTATGCGTAGGGGTACCATTACAAGCCTGTACAATCATGTCATTACACATACAGATGAGCGAGGAAGCACTCCGTAAATTAAAGCGGGATGCTTTGATGAATAGATTGATTTCGTTTGGCGTATGCAGCGGATTAATACTACTTTTTGGGGGTATACTTTACGGTACGGTATTGATTATCCAAGGAGAAGTACCGGCTGAATTTATATCGTACGTACCACCGGCGGATGATGGACCACCTACAAATACGCCGGTTGTGCAGGAACTTACTTCCAAATCTGTTAGTGCAAGTCCGACTGTGACTCCGAGTGTTATTGTGGCTCAAAATGCAGTGGGTGCGGTAGCTTCTCCGGTAAGTGTTGATACCACAGGCGATATAAGTTTTGATTCAATGGATATTTCTATGGGTATGGATGTAGGTTCCGGGTTGGGGGTAGGTGGCTCAGGTTTTGGTTCCGGTACTGCCGGTGGTTCAAAATTAGAAGGTACCTTTTATGACTTAAAGATGACTCGCAGCGGAGCGCCATCCAAGATACCGGAGCAGAGTACGAAGGATGACAAAGGACAACCGCTAATGAGAAATGGTAAACCTTACACGAAGCTTTCAGTTGCAAATGGTCCTAGGGGTGTTGCTTACGTAGGAGCTGTCAACAAATTTATGTCGAATTGGACTTCCGGTGCGTTGTCAGGTTACTACAAATCTGCACAGCCTCTTTATGCATCGTCTTTTTATATACCTACTGTAAAGTCGGAGTATGCGCCGTACGCCTTTAATTGCGTAGATGTATCACAACGCGGTGGTTGGTTAGCTGTATATCGTGGTAGAGTGCGTGCTCCGAAAACCGGTAAATTCCGTTTTGTAGGTGTAGGAGATGGTTTTATGGCTGTACGTATTAATCATAAACTTGTGTTTGAGGCCGGTTACCAATGGCCTTCCCTTTGGCAACCCGATAACAATAAAGCTTACGGTTTGCTCTTTATGTCCCCAGAAGAAAGAGTAAAATTTTGGGCTGATGTAAAAGCTGGGAAAATTAAAGGACACGAGGGATATACTAATATTAAGGGGTATCCGAAGGCGGGAAAGTATGATAAAGAATTAGAGGGGCTTGTAGCGGGCAAGGTATTTGAAGTACGAGAGGGCTCAGATTACAGTATCGAAATACTCATAGGCGATATTGATGGTGCTATGTGTGCTCAATTACTTATCGAAGATATGGATAGACCGGTTAATGTGGCAAAAGGGGATAAGTACGATTTATTCCGTACCAATTTTAGTTTACCCGATGAGGATGAACTACGCGGACTGATAGTGCGTAAGGCAGATGGTAAAAATCCGGCTCTCGATTTCCGTGATAACAATGTTATTAACCTCTTGCCCTATAACCAAGATTCACCTATTTGGACGGCGGTACCTTAACCGCGTGTCTGCCACAATGATTACCCGCCTGCCGCATTTTTGATGTTTGTTGCAAAGATGTAACATTAGGTTCCGTTTTTTTGCTGGGAAAAGTGGGAGGGAAGGGGTAAACTACAGTAAAGTATCATTACACCCCCATATAATTATGTCACTACACATACAGATGAGCGAGGAAGCGCTGCGCAAATTGAAGCGGGATGCTTGGCTGAATAGGCTGGTGTCGTTTGGCGTATGCAGCGGATTGATACTTCTCTTCGGAGGCATTCTTTACGGTACGGTATTGATAATCCAAAGAGAAGTGCCGGCGGAATTTATATCGTACGTACCACCGTCAGATGATGGACCTCCGACGGATACACCTGTTGCACAGGAACTTACATCTAAATCCGTAAGTGCGAGTCCGACAGTGACGCCAAGTGTCATCGTTGCACAGAATGCCGTAGGTGCGGTAGCTTCTCCGGTAAGTGTTGATACGACAGGTGATATAAGTTTTGATTCGATGGATATCTCGACGGGTATGGATGTGGGAGATGGGTTAGGAACGGGTGGAGGGGGTATGGGATCAGGTACGGCAGGTGGTTCGAAGTTGGAAAGCACGTTTTATGATTTAAAAATGACACGAAGCGGAGCACCCTCCAAAATCGCCAAGGTAGTACCTGTGCTGGATAAGGGAGGGAAACCGGTGAAGGGACCCGATGGTAAACCCCAAAAGAAGATCATGATCACCGGTCAGGATGATTTTGTACGGGAAGCACAAAAATTTTTCAAAACATGGAATGAGTCGGCTTTGTCCCAGTATTATCGCTCTGATAAACATCTTTATGCCGCTTACTTCTACGTACCGATGGCGACCGACGCGTACGGTCCTATCTCATTTCAATGTGATGATGTTTGCCAACCCAGCGGCTGGATCGCCATCTATCGTGGGCGCGTACGTGCACCGAAGACAGGAAAGTTTCGGTTTGTAGGGACGGGAGATGATTTTCTCGGTGTGAGATTTAATAACAAAGTAGTGTTGGAAGCAGGGTACCGTATACCTTCACTTTTCGATGAAGCGAATAAACGAGCGTATTGGATATCCGGGAATGGGGATCGTGAGAATCACTGGAAAGCGGTCAAGAGTGGAAAATTGAAAGGTTTTGAGGACTATGAATTGATACCCTTTATTAAGGAACTTAAGGAATGGAACAGTGATCTTGGCGGTCTTACTGCCGGCAAGGTATTTGAAGTAAAAGAAGGGCAGGTTTACCCCATTCAGGTAGCTGTCAGTGAAATTCCCGGTGGTGGTTTTGGTTTTATGCTATTCATTGAGGACCTTACGGAAGGTAAAAAAGTGAAACCCGGAGAAAAATATGATCTCTTCCGCACCAATTTCGATCTCCCGGATCGACAGGAGCTCTTCAAACTTATTTCTAAGGCTAGAAATAAACAGGGGAAGGATGTAAATTGCCTCTTCAGAATTAGCAAGCCGGAACAATTAAATGTGGCTCCCTTCAATGAGGATTCCCCTGTGTGGGTAGCAGTGCCCTAGCCGCGGGTTCCTTTTGCCCTGTAGCGTTTGGGTTTACGGTTTTTGATGGAGGAATGGTATGACGTTCTTTTGTGCGTGGGGTGTGGTGATGCGTGGCAAAGTGTGGCATGGTGGAAATGGAAAGGTAACAGGGATGTGTGATTTGGTTGGCAAAGCAGTTACAGGGCATGTTAGAGAGAGAAAGGATCACCGCGCGGTTGAATAACCTTATTCCGCACAGGAATTGTACCGTAAAGGTCGTACAGGAGTTATTGGACGCAGGGGCTGACGTGAACGGAGGAGGAGAATATCTTTCACTGCTGGATACTGCCGTGCGTTGCGGTCGCACTGACATTGTAGAATTGTTGTTGCAAGCCGGTGCCGATGTAGATAATGTGAATCCCTTGGCGTTTGCTGCCGGAGGTGGTTATTTTGACATTGTGAAACTTTTAGTGGCATCCGGTGCGGATGTGAATAATACTGCAGGGAGACAAACTCCGCTGCTGGAAGCGATTTACGATACATACACGGAAATCATTAACTTTTTGTTGGAAAACGGCGCGGATGTTAATATCGGGACAGATGATGTGACGCCACTCATTGCGGCAGTGAGAAGGACAGATGAAAGCACAGAGCTCGTGAGACTCATACTGGATGCCGGAGCGGATGTGAATATGGCGACCATGGAATATACACCACTGGAAGTTGCGGCGGCTGAAGGAAATATCGAGATAGTGAGGTTGCTTTTGAAAGCGGGAGCAAGGGTCAATGATTGCGCGAAATATGGTGAATTTCCTATAATCAGTGCTGCGAGTGGTGGATATTTTGACATCGTGAAATTGTTGCTGGAAGCGGGTGCTGAGGTCAATGTTTGTGCGTGCGGATTTACGCCGCTGACTGCTGCGGCAGGTTCCGGGAACCTCGCTTCCGTGAAACTCCTGCTAGACGCGGGGGCAGATGTCAACCCTCAGATACCCGATCATTCTCCTTTGATTAACGCAGCCGAACGCGGACATCATGATGTTGTGCGACTCTTGATAGAAAGGGGATGTGATACACATGCTCGCGGAGATGGTACTAAAGCATTAATTGCTGCCGCACTCGGTGGGCACATGAAAAGTGCGCAATTATTGGTTGCAGTCGGGGCAAATGTGAATCTTCGTGTGGGTGACAATACCCCGCTGATAGCCGCAGTAAAGGGGAGAAATCCAGACATTGTACGTCTCTTACTCCGGGCAGGAGCTGAGGTCAATGCCAAAGTAAATGGTAAGACTGCATTAGAGCTATCCCACGAAGAAAGAGTTCACTCTATTACACGACTCCTCCGCTGAACCACGGTCCTGACCCGCAGCCCTCTCACCGCATTTTTTTAAGACTGCGGCGCGTTCCTTTGTACGTTTCCTGTGTGAAATTAGGACGCAGGCAAAGAAGTGAGCCGCGTGTGAGGTGGAGGACGTGCTTGTAGATTGAGGAGTTAGGGGGATGGGGTATGGTGGAGGATGGACGCAAGTTCCGGCGGTAATTCGTCATGGACGCGTATGGTTCGGTTGTCGGAGGGGAAATCCATGTCGGAAGCGTGGAGTGCGTGGCGAGGGATAAGGAGACGTTGTGCGAGGTCCGGTGTCCAGCCGTTGTCGATAAAGTCGAGGTAACAGGACTCATCGCCGCCGTAAATTTTATCACCGAGGATGGGGAATCCGAGGAAAGCGAGGTGAGCTCGCAATTGGTGCATACGACCGGTGACGGGAGAACACTCCAGTAGGCTGAGTTCCGGGAAATTACTGTGTGCGGGGAAACGTCGAAGGGTGCGGAAGAGTGAGAGAGAAGGGCGTCCGGAGGGATGACAGGTCATGCGGACACGGATACGTGTAGGCGCAATGCAATGCATGGGTAGCAAGGGTTCCTCACAATATGCTGAATTCCAAGCGGGGTGACCGCGCACGATAGCGAGATAATGTTTTCGGATGGAATGGTTTTGCATCGCTATCCCCAGTGTACGGGCGGCACGCGCGTGTTTGGCCACGAGCACCAACCCGCTCGTTTCTCGGTCTAAGCGGTTGATAAACGATACACAGCCGCCGCAGACAAGTTCGTATGCCAGCAGTTGACGTATACCTTCGAGGAGTGTGGGTTCTAAACGCCGTACACAGCCGGTCGGGTGCATGATGAGGGGCGCAGCTTTGCTGACAACCAATGCATCGGCATCTTCATAAATTACCGAAAAATTCGGGTTGACCGCGATGGGGTAATCAGATGGCATGGAGGAAACAGGTCGGGTCTATGGGAGTCCATTGACCCTCCGGTAAAGAAAGAGAACGAAGAGAAAGCGAACCGATAGAAATACGCGAGAGTTCAAGTACCGGAGCGCCTACCGCTGCGAGCATGCGCCGCACTTGGTGGTAGCGTCCCTCGTAAAGCGTGAGGTACCCTTTGCAGGCATCATCGGAATCCGGTACTAATTTCGCGGGCAGACACGGAGAGTTTTCCCCGCGCAGAAGAAGAGTACCGTCGGCAAAGAGTCGTACGGCATCCGGCGGCACCGGGACTGCACAACGGAAAAGGTATTCTTTGGGGACATGGCGGTTGGGGGAGGTAAGAGCGTGAACGAAGTGACCATCAGTACTCAACAAGAGGAGACCGGAAGTCTCTTTATCCAAGCGTCCCACGGATTGCACAGCCGGATTACGATGCAACCACTGCGCCGGTAGGAGGGAGAACACGGTCGGCGCGTTACCCTCCTGCGTGTGCGAGCATGTGAAACCTACCGGTTTATTCAGGACAACATAGATACCGTCGCGGAAGGGGATAGGTTGACCATCAATCAGGACATCTGACGGATCGACTCGTTCGCTCGGGGCTGTTACAATTTTCCCGTGAAAAGAGAGACGACCTGCGCGGAGCCAAGCGGGAGCATCGCGACGTGTGCAGTAACCGAATCGGCTTAAAATAGAGTCTGCTCGCTGCATAAAATAAATTTATCACCATTTTTCTGAAAAACAAGGTTGAAATGTCGTCGGAGTTGTGGTAGAGTAGAAGGAGATGCAGGTGAGTGAGTGAAAAAAAACATGAGCTTACCCGCGCGAGCTTACGAATAATAACTCCTCCCTATGATTACAATTATTACAGAAAAGGAATTGCAGGCAGCTGAAGTAGGACTTTGGCGTAAGGCAAAAGAAGCCGTAGATACCAAAAATTTCAAGTATGCGGTAAGCATATTACGCACGTTGGTAAAACGTGTGCCGGGGTTTTTGCAAGGTAGACAGGTTTTGCGAGCATGTGAGGTAAAGGTTACTCCGGATGCCGGACGAAAATCATCCATATTGACCGGAGTAAGATTGACGACAACGCGTCGAGACCCAGAGACTACGATAACGACTATCGAAGATGAACTGGAAAAAGACCCTTATTCTATACCGGCTAATGAAACACTTTTCGCGGCGGCAACTGACCTTAAATTGCCGGATTTAGCGGCTTTTGCTCTCGAAACTATTTGCGAAGGACAGCAACGCATAGGGCAAAAGCCTAAAAAACATCTACATTTGTTGGCAAGTCATTACATTAAGAATGAACAATTTTCGGAAGCGGCTGCCACATATAGACGCATACTTGATATAGATCGTACTGATCCGGTAGCGCAACGTGGTGAAAAAGATTGCGCGGCACGTGCATCGATGCGTCAAGGTAATTGGGAAGGGAGCGGAGATTTTCGTTCGAAGATGAAAAATCAGAATGCGACAGCTGATTTGGAGAGCGCGGATAAAGTTGGGTTAACACGGGCTGAAATGGAAGCGCGTCTTGCTCAACTTTCCCAAGAGTACGCGGCGGATAATACGAATTTACAGGTCGTCAAGGGTATAGCAGCTGTATATGAGCAGATGGAAGACTTCGGGAATGCGTATTCTTTTTATGCGTATGCTTTTCAATTGAGTGGCTCTACAGATTTATCCATCAATGATAAAGCCATGGAGATGCATGAGAAAGTAATGCGTGCGGAGTTGGAATACTACAAGAGCGTTTTAGAACAAGATCCGAATAATGCGGAAGCGCGGGAGCAGTACGACCAACGTAAACGAGCAATTGCTTTAGCGGTGGTGGAGGACGCAAAATTGCGTGTAGATGCAAATCCAACCGACGCTCAATTGCAATTTAAGTACGGGCAGGCTCTTTTCGAAGCAGAGCAATTTGCCGAAGCTATACCGGCTTTACAACGCGCACGTTCAAATCCCAATCTCCGCGTAAAATCTATGCTTATGCTCGGTAAATGCTACGCCGCTAAGCACATGACCGATATGGCTATCCGTCAACTCGAAGACGCGAACAGTGAATATCCTAATATGGATGATACCAAAAAGGAAATTCTCTACACCATCGCTTCGCTTTATGAGCTCTCCGGCGATAAAGTGAAGGCACTGGATAGTTATAAGGTCATCTACGAGGTGGACTACGGCTATCGTGATGTCGCTCAAAAAGTCGAGTCATCATACAACTGAACCGCTGCTCATGCTTCCCCGCCCCAATGCCCGCCACACCCGATCCCCTGTCTTTAGATTTTTGATTGAAGAATAATGCGCGCATCGTTGCACGTCCCACCGCGTAAGATACCTCCGGCGCACGCGGTACTCTGTGGTTTTGTGTCGCAACTGACTTCAGAGTCATACGCCGGTGTGAACGGCATTACCTCCCGAGCGTCAGTCAGCGATCGCGTTTTATGTCAATTGTAGCACCAATTGACGTTCGGGAAGATGAACGTAGGTGTCGTGTTGAGGGAGAGCATAATTTGTCATAAGAGCTTCTACGATGGGTTGTCTATTAGTTTCTTTTGCGCCGACATGGTAGAAATGTTCTCTTGTAATGATGTTAAAACCTGTCCAGAGAGAGTTAATAAACTCGTTTGATCTGTATTGATTGTGGTGCCAAGTAGATACCATAACAGGGCAGGTGGATGCTCGAAGAACACGGCAAAGTGTCTGCTCATTTTCCGCATTCCAACTATCAAAATAATCGACGTGGCGTCCGATGTAGGGTGGGTCGCAGTAGATAAAATCGTTAGAATTTGCCATAGCGATAGTGCTTTCAAAAGACTGACAGAGGAAAGACCAGTTGGAGGAGAGGATTTTATTTTGGACAAAAAGTGTTTGGTTGACGATCTTTGTGATATAAGCTTGAGCAAAACGTTCAGATTTGTGACCGTAGGGCACGTTGTACAAGCCATTTTGATTAAAACGCATGAGACCGTTGAAGCAAGAACGGTTTAAGAACAAGAAATCGAGAGGGTTATGTTCAGAGTTGAAGCGTTTCCTAACCTCGTAATAAAAATTGATACCACCTTGACGAAGCAGAGGTGCTTGTTTAAGTAGATAAGCTTTTACTACCGAAGCAGAGATGACACCGGTTTGTATACCTTTGTAGAAGTCAATGATGTAGGGATTTACATCGGCAAAAACAGCATTTTTCCCGGCAAGATTAAACCCGACCACACCGGAACCCATGAAGGGTTCTATCCATACCCCGGAGATATTTTCCGGCAGATGTTCCTTAATAAAAGGTACCAACTTGCTCTTAATCCCTTGAATCTTTATCGGCGGAATTTTAGTCGTCATCACTTTCCCCTTTCTTGCTTGGATTATTATACAGGGAAGGATCAAGATTTCTGAATCGCAGAAAATCACGGAAGGAGCTGAGAGCAGTACTATTCCCGGAGTCATCGCTAATTTGAATCCTACCGTAGTTCTGCCAGTATTCGTCAAAAAGTTTCTCGCCTGCCTTTGCAAATACGCCATTGCCTGATACGAGATTACATATGTCTTTGATGCTTCCGATATTGGCTGTATTTCCACTTCCGCTTGTATCACTTGCTATCTTCCATTTCTCCTCTGCAAAAATCATAAAATTATTTATTACTGAGGGGATGCTTTCTACCGCATCAACCTGATACTTTCCGAACTCTCTCTCCTCCGGTTCCTTCTTTCGTGTGTAAATTATACCGAGACAAAAGTGTCCTTTATACTCATTGTATGGGTATTGTATGTTTTTCTTACTTGTCCTGTTGCAAAAGTATTCGCCGTGGGATCCGAGCGTAAAACCATTGCACTTATTTGCACCCGCTACCCTGTACGTTGTCTTGATATCCACCGCAAATTTAACTGTGCTATCGCCATCTTTGATAAAACTCATATCCGGGTACCAATTTTGGTGAGTCGGCAACTCAATTTTGTATCCGATGGATTTAGCAAACGTTACAAAATGCGGAAATATATGGAGTTCAAGAATCTTGGATATAAGTTTTGTATCCGGCGACAACGGATATATATTCTTAAACAAATCAATAGTACCCTTGATCGTCCACTCATTATCCCGGGCAATTTGCTTCTCAAGCTTTCCGGCAAACTTTTTCAGTTCTTGCTTGAAATGTTCTTTTTCACTCATGTCAACAGAAATATACCACCAGATCGCTTGATTGTCATGTCAAAAAATTCGGAACACTGAACTACATCCCTCAGCGAAGGCTCTCAACCACCGCAGTTTTGATGTTTGATTGAGAAATCATTGTGTTGCATTGCTCGAGTATTATGATGTCGTGCAGCGTTTTATGATGCCTTTTGCCATGGGATCATCTAGGATGATTTCTCCGACATCGGGTACAAGTACGGTACCGGAAGCCGGGTTTTTGATACTGATGACCGGGGTCGTGATGACGGCGTCTACTTGGGATTTCTCAAAGCAGAGGTCTGTATCCGTCATCTCACAATCTCGCAGCACTAAGTTTGTGCAGTAGCAGAGAGGCTGAGTTCCAGAGATTTTACATCGTTCCAAAACAAGGTTATCCGAATACCAAGAGAGGTACTCCCCCTTGATCACTGAATCCCGAACGACTACATTCTTACAATGCCAGAGGGCGTCCTTTGTATTGAGGACACAGTTTTCCAGCACAGCATCTTCCACGTATTGGAAAGAGTATTTTCCGATGAGATCAAGATTCCGGAAGGTAAGGCGCTTTGATCTGAGCATAAAATACTCACCGACCATTGTACAGTCATCCATAGTTACTCCGTCCAGAAACCATCCGAACTCCGGGGAGTTGATGTCGCAGTTTCGCAGAATTACATCCCGGCATTCACGGAACGCTTTCACTCCGTGTAGTTTTGAATCCTTTACATCTACGTGCTCCGTGTACCAGAATGCCGCCCGACATGTCGGTGTAAGCTCGCTGTGTTCTATCCGCAACCCGGTATTGTGCCAGAATGGATAGCGCAGCGCAAAGTAGCTATCGCGTATTACAACATCCTGACTTTCTTTTAGGGCACTCTCCCCGTCTGCCGGACCGTCTATACGGCAATTTCTCAGCTCGATGTGCCGGCTACCATACAGGGCACGCTCTCCATCAAAACTCTGATCTTCAATAACTTTACGCATACCGAAACCATGCATCATGAACTACTCACTACCGCCGCCCCAAGGAGGAAAGTGCGGATTTCTCGACCGGCAAAGCGGCACAGGGCAACTGCATCCCCACCGTACTCGATACCCGCCGCCGCTTCAGCCCGGCACCACACCCCACGGCGCCACCATACTACCCGGTGATATACAGACTCCCACGTCGCTCTCACCACACCGAGACCTCCGTCGCAAAAACTACGCGCAAAGCACAAAGCAGCGAGACGAAAGAGACAGGCGGGAGGAATCGTAATTCAGCTTTATCGTTTACTGAATTGGAAGCGTTTACGTGCACCCGGGCGACCCGCTTTTTTACGTTCCTTCATGCGGGAATCGCGGGTAAGGAGCTTTTGTTCACGGAGAACGGGACGCAGGGCTTCATTTGTCATGACCAATGCACGTGCGATAGCCAAGCTCATAGCGCCGGTTTGACCGTGGATGCCACCACCTTTCGTTACGAGCAGTACATTGTACTTTTTCATGGTGTTGGTGGCATAGAAAGGTTGCAGTACAATATTCTGAAGATCATCCGTGGGAAGATATTCTTCTAAACTGCGGCGATTGATAGTAATTTTACCGGTTTTACCTTCTTCAACAGGAGTAAGCCATGCGTGAGCAACAGCTTCTTTGCGACGACCGGTAGCATTGTATGGGGTTGTAGCCATAATTAAAAGAAAGGGTTATCAGGAAATAGAAACAGGAGTAGGATTCTGAGCTGCGTGCGGATGATTTTCCCCGGCATATACCTTAAGACGCACTGCTTGGGCACGACCCTGCCGTGTATGCGGCACCATACCGAGCACAGCGTGTTCCAACAAATACTCCGGTCTTTTACGACGTATTTTGGCGGGTGTGAGCACGACTTGGTTACCGACGTAACCGGTGTACCGTGTGTAGACTTTGGCGTGCTCTTTGTTACCCGTCAGCGTAACTTTGTCCGCGTTGACGATGACCACATAATCGCCGCAGTCAGTATGAGGTGTGAAGATGGTTTTATTTTTCCCCCGCAGCAGGTTAGCAGCTTGTACAGCTACCTGACCGAGGACCTTACCCGCCGCATCAATCACATACCATTTGCGATCGATATCCTGAGCTTTTGCTGAAAAGGTTTTCATAGATTGTTGTTTCCGTTCGTCACTCGTACCCGCGGTATCACACCGAAGGCGCGCGGCAGAAGTTTACCCCCTCATTCCCTATTTGTCAACCGTATTTTTTTATTTCTTCTCCTTTTTCGTAAAAAATCGGTAGGAATGACGAGAAAAGACTTGCAAATTATGCCGTGATGTTATAAACTGAGCGTGCGCTGCGGGCGCTCTCTTTATCGTAAAAGAACCATTTATGCCAATTTCCAACGGACGTAATAATAGACCTGTTCCCCAAAGAAATCGTTCATCCCGGGCACCTCAGGCACAGCCGCGCCGGAGTCCGGAACCTGTGGACAAACCTAAGAAAGCGACGGAAGACGGGGAGGGAGAAATTGAAATGGAAGGTGTGGTTTCCGCTGTTTTGGCGGGTACAATGTTCCGTGTCCGCGTCGCAAGCGGACATGAATTCCTCGCTCATATCTCCGGTAAAATGCGTAAACGTTTCATTCGTTTGGTAGTCGGTGACAGAGTACGCATAGAAGTCTCTCCGTACGATATGAACAAAGCTCGCATTACTTTCCGCATGAATTGAATCACCGCACCTGCTCCCCTGCCGCCGAGTCGCTGACGCTTCGCAGCCTTTCTTCCGGTTCCGGATTCTGTGTCATATCGGTTCTTCGGGGATTTTCTTCCCGGTTCCCATACCGCGCGGTCGTGCGATAGCTGCGCTTTCGTGGCGCGTGGGGAGGTTGTGATGTGAAGCCGGGGAGGGACGTGTGAGCCGGTTCAGAAACGAAGCCGTAGCGAGAACTTCTGCCGGGTACTTGTCAATTAGGGGAATGCGGCAATTAGGGAACAGATGTTCAGTGAATTGGTAATAGCACAAACCGAGGTAGAACTGAGTCCTTGCAAGTCCCTGTTCAGCAAGTTTCCCGGTTTCACTGAGATTGTCTCCGGCATAGGTATTCCGAGGTAGCAAAGTCAACATGGCGAATAGGAGCGCAATACAACGAATGAAGGAGAGTGCGCGAATGCGTTTCCTTTCGGGAATGGTTGGTGAATTTGTATCCATGGGACAAGTCTATCTCATTTTGAATGCGATGTCCGGCCAAAAAAAAACTGCTTTTCGACTAAAAAATAGTGTCATACAGCCGCAAAAGAGTGGTGGAAAGTACTGCTCGACCCTGTCAAATTTACCGTCCCGAAATTACAACGATCTCGATAGCAGCTCATCGCATTCAAAAATTAGTGTACAGGGAGATGCCGTTGACGCACCTGTTCCGAAAAGAAATTCTGATAACCATTGCGCTACTACTCTCCGTGTAAGTTTCGTGTGTTTTGCGCACTGCGGGGGTGGACCGTATCCTACCGTAAATGCCATCGACGCCTCCGCATTGACGAATTGGGCGGGAGGGTAGGGCATAGGTGGGGAGGTTGCGGATTAGCGGTATGAAGGAATGCTTTCGGGGATTAAGGTTTTGCAATTATCGGTATTTCATGGTACAATGCCCGTTGTTTTGAGAGCTATGAAAAAGTTAGCGCAATTGGCCAGACCGGGATATTTCGGAGAGTATGGGGGGCGATATGTACCGGAGACACTTATGCCGCCGTTGTTAGAGGTGGAGAAAGCGTTTGGGGAGATATTTCCCGGTGAAACGTATCAGAGACGTTTACGGGAGTTGTCGGAGGAGTATTGCGGGCGACCGACCCCCGTGACGTATTGTGAGCGACTTTCCGATGAATTGGGCATACAACTTTATTTGAAACGCGAGGATTTACTGCACACCGGCGCGCACAAGATCAACAATGCCATCGGGCAGGCACTTCTCGCCGCGATGATGGGTAAAACCCGTGTGATAGCCGAGACCGGAGCGGGGCAGCACGGTGTGGCTACGGCGACGGCTGCCGCCAAGTTCGGGCTGAAGTGTACCATATTTATGGGGGCAAAGGATGTAGAACGCCAAGCACCGAATGTGCAACGGATGAAGTTGTTGGGTGCTGATGTGGTAGCTGTGCAAACCGGATCGCGCACACTCAAGGACGCTATCAATGAAGCCCTACGATACTGGATAGCGCACCAAGCTGACACGATGTATGTATTCGGTACGGCTGCCGGGCCACATCCGTTTCCGACATTGGTGCGTGAGCTGCAAAAAGTTATCGGTACAGAAGCGCGGGAGCAGATGCTAACGCGGACCGGGAGCTTACCGGATGCGGTAGTTGCGTGTGTGGGAGGTGGCTCGAATGCTATCGGTATCCTTTATCCGTTTTTGCGGGACAGCTCGGTGCGGCTTATCGGAGTAGAAGCCGGTGGTACCGGCGAACCCGGTTGCGAAAATTCCGCTGCCGTCAACTTGGGTACACCCGGGGTATTACACGGCGCACGCATGAATGTATTGCAGGATGCGCACGGTCAAATTTGTGAGTCCTCATCCGTATCAGCCGGTTTGGATTACCCCGGTGTCGGTCCGGAGCACGTGTATCTGCACGAGACCGGACGCGTGCACTATGCCATAGCGTATGACCGGGAAGCACTTGATGCCTTCCGGCGTCTATCACGCGCGGAGGGAATTATTCCCGCTCTCGAGAGTTCACATGCCTTGGCGTGGGTCTTCAATCACGCTGAAGATTTCACACCCGGCGCACGTGTGTTGGTAAATCTATCCGGACGCGGGGATAAAGACCTCGCTCACGCTCTTCACTATATCCACCTCGATTAAATCCTCTCTATGAAAGACACTATCCTCGCGACTCGTAAAAGCGGTAGATATGCCGTCATTCCGTTTCTGACCGCCGGTTTTCCGTCAGCGGATACTTTTTGGGATATACTTGCGCAAACGGATGCCGCCGGCGCGGATGTTATCGAAATCGGTATCCCTTTTTCCGACCCCGTAGCCGATGGCCCGGTGATAGAAGAAATCAGTCGTCAGGTACTTGCGCGGGGTATCACCTTGGAGTGGGTCATTGACGGGCTACGAGCCCGGCGCGGATCTTTCCGCGCGAAACTCGTGCTCATGGGGTATATGAATCCGTTTGTGCAGTACAATTTAACTCGCTTGGCTGCCGATTGTGCCGCCGCGGGGGTCAGCGCATTCATCGTGCCGGACCTGCCCTTGGAAGAATCAACGGAATTTCGCGAGGCTATTGATCCGTACGGACTCTCGCTAATCACCCTCATCGGTCCGAATACATCTACGGAACGTATGCGGCAATATGCCCCGTATTCAAAAAATTACGTCTATATTGTATCGGTACTCGGCACCACCGGCGGCGTGAATGAACATGTAGAAGCCATAGCGGATACCATACGTCGCGCTCGCCGGGTATTCGATGTGCCGCTTGCCTTGGGCTTCGGTCTCCGTACACCGGAACAACTCCGTGTCCTGCCGCTGGACGCGGAACCTGACGCCGCTGTTATCGGAACCGCTTTCCTTCAACATATACGTGACGGAGGCAGACCGGGTGAGTTCCTAAACAACTGGACCACAGCTCTGCCCACATCTGTCCCAATAAAGTTGAAGACCTAGTGGTGGAAAATGACTCTTCGTTAGGAAGACGGGGGGAGAGCAAGTACGGAGAACGAAGTACGAAGTAGCTAAGCTGTGGAGTAACGTTGAGGTTGCTCCGCAGCTTTGCGTTGTAAAAACGTGCAACGCGAGCTCCCAAAATTTCAATCAAAAATCTAAAATGTAGTGGAGCGGAGGGTAACAAGGTGGGGAAGTACGTATTTGAAATACGTATGCAAGTCTTTTTTTTGAATTTTTTTATCTTTTTTTCAACGACTAGAGGATGGATGCACTTTCTAGCCGGACAAAAATTGAATGCATTGTGATTTTGTTGATTCTT
>CAZJIH010000007.1:0-43267 GCA_964545935.1 uncultured Akkermansia sp.
CCCCCACCACGGCGCACGGGAACGAGTAAGGTGAACAAAGAAGCTGTGGAGGTGGATAGTGAGGCATCATCGAACGACGAGTTCAGCTGCGCAGAGAAATGTTATTTTGGTTAGATCATTTGCATAACCGGCAGAGGGTATACCTAGCGGAAAAGTAAAATATAACATAGTACAGTGAATAAAAACGTGTTACGGATTCTTCGGTACGATAATTGTGTCCTGATGCCTCATTCTGTTCGGTACACTATTTTTGTCCGAACACGTGTGAGTGGGATGTTTGCCTATACCATACTGACCCGGTGGGGTCAACTCCAAAACCAAAATTATCGCTCACCCCTGAAGTGGAAGGTAGAATACCTTCCCGGAGATATGTATCGGTTTGTTGACCTAGAAGATGCGGATTTGCAACTGATCCTAGAAGCACTCGGGATAAAGATTCCGGCGAAGTTTTATCGATGGGCAGAATTGAAACACATAAAGACAGGAATAAGAAATATTATGTAGGGACATAAATGTAGGTCTATTATATTAAGAATCTGCAGGGCGCATAACCACAGGGAAAACCTGAAAATATCGGGGGAAGAAAGTGTGTCAAGGGGGTGTTTTCCCGATTAGGGTACTTCTAAAAACTCTCTTTTTTACGGAAAGACATGGTTAGCTCCCGCAAAAACGGTGTGTAACCCGGTTATAGAAAACTGTTTCCACATGCCTTGTGAGCACGCCTTTGCATTGATTGTCCTTCCGCAACTTACTGAAATTAAACGTATTTTGTCTTATCAGTACAGTCAGCACAGCATACTATCCGAAAGTTTCCCGTTTAATCCGAGTTCCTCGCGCAGTGCTCCTTCGCACAGGAGTTATTAGTTTTTAGAAGTACCCGATTAATAAGTGGCAAACTCGGGTTATATCATGAAATGAAGTTTCAACTCACGCTCCCGCGTGGGGAGCGACACTTCCACGGAAGTACCTTTATGCCTTTCGCCGGTGGTTTCAACCCATGCTCCCGCGTGGAGAGCGACGCCGTACTATGAAACCTTTGTAGCGGCGGCGAGGGTTTCAACTCACGCTCCCGCGTGGGGAGCGACCGGAGAAAACGCAAGAGCACGGGCAAGTCGCCAAGTTTCAACTCACGCTCCCGCGTGGGGAGCGACGCCACCGCCGCGTGCTCCCGAGCGCACGCCTGCGTTTCAACTCACGCTCCCGCGTGGGGAGCGACACTTATCCGTCGGTCTCGGTACAATGGCGTATGGGTTTCAACTCACGCTCCCGCGTGGGGAGCGACGTTATCTTCCCTGTCCCCCATTTCGTCGCAGTCCGAGTTTCAACTCACGCTCCCGCGTGGGGAGCGACTACTCTCCGCGCCTTCCGCGAACAGTCCCAACCGTTTCAACTCACGCTCCCGCGTGGGGAGCGACCGTGAAGGCATGGGGGAGATGGGTAACGAATGGCGTTTCAACTCACGCTCCCGCGTGGGGAGCGACGCTGGTGAAGGGGTGGCTGGAGGCGGAGTACTGGTTTCAACTCACGCTCCCGCGTGGGGAGCGACGTGAGATCGGCTTCAGCGGCTTGATTTTCAGGAGTTTCAACTCACGCTCCCGCGTGGGGAGCGACGTCCGATACAATCCGCATCGGTACCGGCGCGACCGGGTTTCAACTCACGCTCCCGCGTGGGGAGCGACCCCCCCACGGCGCTCACGTCTGCTTCACGTCCGCGGTTTCAACTCACGCTCCCGCGTGGGGAGCGACGTCATCTTCCGCCGCTTCCTGATATTCTTCCCAGGTTTCAACTCACGCTCCCGCGTGGGGAGCGACAATTCCGGCGGGCACGACCGTTACCTCGGATAAGTTTCAACTCACGCTCCCGCGTGGGGAGCGACTGGTCGTCACCCTCGGCAGTTTCGCTGCGGCTAGTTTCAACTCACGCTCCCGCGTGGGGAGCGACCAGCCGGGAGCCGCGAGGTAAGTCGGTTGAACGGTTTCAACTCACGCTCCCGCGTGGGGAGCGACGGGGCTGCTAGGCTGGAGGAGAGCAAAATATTTAGTTTCAACTCACGCTCCCGCGTGGGGAGCGACGGTGATGCCTACGATTACATCCCGGCTGCCGGTCGTTTCAACTCACGCTCCCGCGTGGGGAGCGACCATCTTCAACTTCCATATTTTTCTTGGTTTTGTTGTTTCAACTCACGCTCCCGCGTGGGGAGCGACGAGCGTCCAGTTGTTTGCCGTGCGCGTAATCCAGTTTCAACTCACGCTCCCGCGTGGGGAGCGACCATGAAATACACGTCCGCTTCCGGCGACATGAGGTTTCAACTCACGCTCCCGCGTGGGGAGCGACCAGGGGTCGCCTATCAACACATCCTCATCGGTGGTTTCAACTCACGCTCCCGCGTGGGGAGCGACCCGTATCCGTAGACTTGGTCAACGACCGGCTCGAGTTTCAACTCACGCTCCCGCGTGGGGAGCGACCACATTCCAAGCTCTCCCCAACATAGATATTCAAGTTTCAACTCACGCTCCCGCGTGGGGAGCGACCGCTGTCGTCCGCTAACGGGCGGACGAAGATACGGTTTCAACTCACGCTCCCGCGTGGGGAGCGACGGACTCATGCTCACTCAGCTTAACGGGGACGATAGTTTCAACTCACGCTCCCGCGTGGGGAGCGACATAAGCAAGTAACCTGCTACCTCGGAATCGCTCGTTTCAACTCACGCTCCCGCGTGGGGAGCGACGTATCTGACCTTTACCTCCACCTTAAGAAGTTTCAACTCACGCTCCCGCGTGGGGAGCGACGCGCATCGAGCACGCTGTCGATCGCCACTTGCCAGTTTCAACTCACGCTCCCGCGTGGGGAGCGACTTATTGAGCACCATGTCCGTCAGATATTTCTTAGGTTTCAACTCACGCTCCCGCGTGGGGAGCGACGATAGGGAGTATGAGCTAGACGAGACGTACGATGTTTCAACTCACGCTCCCGCGTGGGGAGCGACCAGCTCTCCCTTCCTCTATTCCGGTAACTTCCGGGTTTCAACTCACGCTCCCGCGTGGGGAGCGACGGGAGACCTAAGCCTCTCTCTATCGGTGCGACATGTTTCAACTCACGCTCCCGCGTGGGGAGCGACCGTCCACGGTGTAGATGCGAGTTCCGTTGAGCTTGTTTCAACTCACGCTCCCGCGTGGGGAGCGACGCTCTTCAAGACGCGGCGGCGGCTCAAAACTCCGCGTTTCAACTCACGCTCCCGCGTGGGGAGCGACTGCTTGCTCCAAGGTCTCGGCAAGTGCCTCGCAAGTTTCAACTCACGCTCCCGCGTGGGGAGCGACTGATGCGTATATGAGGTTGATTGAGGAGTGTAAGTTTCAACTCACGCTCCCGCGTGGGGAGCGACTGCTGCTGCGTGCGTATGCGCGGAAGTGGGCGGCGTTTCAACTCACGCTCCCGCGTGGGGAGCGACGGGAGGTGGTGAGGGCGGTGCTGGAGGGAGGTATGTTTCAACTCACGCTCCCGCGTGGGGAGCGACTACCGCGCGGCAGTCACCCCATCGGCGGCAGAAGTTTCAACTCACGCTCCCGCGTGGGGAGCGACCCGTCGCTGTATCCGTGCGTCGGTGTGTCTCTCCGTTTCAACTCACGCTCCCGCGTGGGGAGCGACTCGCCGCGCGGAGACTCGCTATCTCCTTTGCCGGTTTCAACTCACGCTCCCGCGTGGGGAGCGACACTTGGTCCATGCGTATTTTTGCCTTTACTGTCGGTTTCAACTCACGCTCCCGCGTGGGGAGCGACAGCCGCGCTTCATCCAATTTGTAAGCCGCATCTGGTTTCAACTCACGCTCCCGCGTGGGGAGCGACAGGACTCATTCTCATCCCCCTCCTCCATCTCCGGTTTCAACTCACGCTCCCGCGTGGGGAGCGACATGTGAGGTGGACAGATGATCCGGAGCGGGATAGTGTTTCAACTCACGCTCCCGCGTGGGGAGCGACTAGTAAAATATGGACGATGGAATCATTGGACTAGTTTCAACTCACGCTCCCGCGTGGGGAGCGACGACGACGATAAGTGAAGCGGTGGCGTGTGATTTGTTTCAACTCACGCTCCCGCGTGGGGAGCGACGGGACGCCGAAGCTGAGCGGGATCAATAATGAGTTTCAACTCACGCTCCCGCGTGGGGAGCGACTGGTTCGGTGTGTCAGGATGGGTGTCCTAACGGGGTTTCAACTCACGCTCCCGCGTGGGGAGCGACCGCCGCGCGGTGGAGGACATCCTTCTCGTCGCGCCGTTTCAACTCACGCTCCCGCGTGGGGAGCGACATGAGCGTGAGAGGGAGGCGAGGGATTTTTTAGAGTTTCAACTCACGCTCCCGCGTGGGGAGCGACAGGAGGGAGCGGCGCGTGCGGCGGAGGCGGGGAAGTTTCAACTCACGCTCCCGCGTGGGGAGCGACCGGAGGGGGAGGATGGGCAGAGGGTGCAACAGCTGTTTCAACTCACGCTCCCGCGTGGGGAGCGACAGGCATGGAAGAGTGAGGAGGAGATAGCGGGGTTGTTTCAACTCACGCTCCCGCGTGGGGAGCGACGAGGGATGCAGGGTGGGCAGTTGACGGGTTTGATGTTTCAACTCACGCTCCCGCGTGGGGAGCGACTGGGTCATTATACACCCACTTACAACAAATGGGAAGCAAAATGATTCCGCGAATGGAGTAATAACAAATTTAGGATGGTGACATGCCATGGAAGACCTACGAAGCGTAGCTAGCGGAGCGCATCAGTATCCGAAATAACAAAACACCTCGTATCACATAACATTCAATAAATTACATGATAGATAACAGAGCTGTCAAGGTAGGGGACGAGGGGATGGAGAGACGGCAGCGCGAACCTCTCGGGAAAGTCATGACATCACCCCGTTCGCGTTGAGGGCGAAGCATCCGTTTTCAGAGGATGAGAGGCGACTCTACATCGATACCACGAACTACACCGACATGCACGACTTTATCGCGACCGTTTTTGCCGAGGGGATAAAATCGTAGGCTGTCTTCTTCCTCCTCGATAATGTCAGTGAGGCGTTGTTTAAGGAGAATGAAGTCAGCATACTCGAGCACGCATTCAAATACAGAGTTTTGGACGCGTGTACCGTAATCTTCGCACAGCTTAGCGACACGTCGGAGGCGTCGTCGCCCCGCGGCGGATTCAGTGGAGACATCGTAGCTAATGAGGTAGAGCATAAAATTATTTCCAAAGCATTGGGGGATAAGCATCGAGAGCTCCTCTGATATGTTGAGCGAGGAGACGCGCCTGAATATGCGGCAACATCCCGATAGTCATTTTTTCTTGGAGGAACGGGTGCATCACCTCAGTCTTTTTCCGTTCCTGCCAAGTAGTAATCACGAGCTTGCGAGCATCGTCCGTAAGCCTTACAAAACCACCTTCTTCACGTATGAAATCGCGTTGGGAAAGCTGTTTACGGTTGAGCAGAGTTAACACGGTACGGTCGGCTAAAGGAGCGCGAAACTCCTCCATGAGGTCCAGAGCCAAGGAGGGACGCCCTGAACGGTCTTTGTGGTATACACCGACGGCGTGGTCAAGACCGACAGCTTCCAGAGCAGATTTACAATCTGCAGCCAAGAGAGTATAAACGAAGGAAAGCAAAGAATTGACCGGATCGAGGGGTGGTCTGCGGTTTCGCGCGTTGAAAACCCACTCATCAGAAAGGAGAAAAAGAGGGAAGGCAGAAAAATAACATTCTGCGGCGGCACCTTCAATGCCCAGCAATTGAGCGGCACTTGAAGCTTGGCGAGCCTGCTGCACGTAGGCAGCCAAAGCACGCGCACTTCCCTGCAAGGTCGCTGCGCGTTCACTGTAATCGCGGCACACACGCAGCAGCACCGTACGCGCGTTGAGGATTTTTGCCGCTACCATTTCTCGGGCAATAACTATGGAAGCGATAGGGTCATCCGCCAGCCGGTATTGAGCACGTCGCAGCAACACGTTACCGGGAGCGTAGCCGGTAACACGACACAGGAATTTACCGTACGGCGAGCAAAAAGAGATATGCACGTTGCACTCCGCACAATGCGCCATGAGCTGCGGCGTGGCCATGATATTCCACCCGAAAGTCTGAATAGCCTCCAAGTTCACCAACGGAACACGCACACTTTCGCGCCCCGGTAGGCGTACGGAAACCGTTTCACCATCCAGCGACAGCCACGTATCTTCCGTGGTGATATAGAGGGTATTAAGATGTTTTTTCATAGGAATCCGACAAGGTAGCAAATTCCGCGTTATTGAAAGCAATCACAGAGCGACGACGGGTAAGAGGTAAGCAAATATCGACCAGAGAACAGGCACTGCAACCGACATGGCGCTCCGCCGGAGGAAGGATACCGCTTTCGATAAGACGCCGAGTCTCAACGACGGCACGCTCCGTTACGGCACGGAGCTCCGGAGTGAGGGGTACTGGGTGACGTCTGCGTATACCATGGTAGTACAGGAAAGCCTGCTCAATATGCGTCCCGTGCATTTCCTCTAGGCAAAGCGCTTGGGCACAGAGCTGCACCTCATCGGCTTGGTGCAGCTTCGGTCGCCCATGCTTGTACTCCACCGGAGTGATACGCGGAGACCCCTGCGTCGCGTATTCCACGACATCTGCCACTCCCCATATCCCCAAGCGCCTGCTTACCACATGCAGAGTTCGCACTGTGAGCACTCCGTCGCGTAGGGTGTTCTCCCCGGAGTCCACCCGCTCGTGCTCGATGTTACCGAACATGGTGAGCGCATTCTCCGTCCACTCACGCTCGATGTGGATGAGTGCGCACTGTCGTGGGCAGTACACGTAATGCTGCAACGCCGAGATAGGGACCTCCGCGTCCTGCATCAGACCTGCTCGGTGATATCCTCGAGCTTCACTCCCGCTGGCAGCGGTGCTATTTGTACGTCGTAATCGGTGTAGCTGCGCGGCACATCTACTCCCTCCTTCTTGCTCACTTTCACGCACTCGTAGAGCTTGTGCGCAGGTGCCGAACCCAGTTCACTGTCGTGCACAAAGAAGAGAACCCGGCGCATGACCATCGAACCCGCCGGACGCGCTGCCGATGCGTCGAAATCAAACATGTGTACCAACGCTTTCTTCAGTAATTCTAGGTCCGCTTCATCGAAACCTGTCTGTGCTGCCAAAAAAGGATTGATGGTACCTTTTGCCATATATAAAGCGTACGGGACTGTGTATTTACGTCCTATAGTACCCACTCCCGGAGCATTGGCACCTGTCACAGCACAACGGGTGATGGCATATTCCAGCTGTGTAACAGGATCAATGGAACGAGAGAAGGACAACTGCACCGGACCACGTACCTGCCCACAATTTATTTTCAGTCCCATTACGGCACCAAATGCACGCACATCATAGAAATTTTGACACATCCACTTTCGGGCATCATCTTCAGTTGGGGCTTTCCCACTTGCTACAATGGCTTTGTATGCACGCGCGTGTGCGTCTAGGAGCACAGATCGCTCCTTAACGTATATATCGTAACCGGTGACATCGTTCTTCGTCATCTGCACATAGTTTCGGATTTTGCGTTTTAGGCAAACATCCGTCACAATGCCGTGTCCGGTTTCAGGATCGATGCGCGGCATGTTCCCGGCATCCGGGTCGCCGTTGGGGTTAGCGTCGAGCGCATCAAAGATGAGGATGAAATCAATTTTGTTCATTTTCTTTATCAGTTGTGTTGTTTTTCTTGGTAAAGAGAGATTGGGTTTGATGGTAAAAACCTAAGGCAAAGAGACCTTGCTGCACGAGATTAAGGTGTGCAGGAAAATGATCTAGTTTGTCGCAGATTTCTTGTTCGAGTATCTCGTAGCTTATCCGCATGGAAGAAGCAGCGAGGTGGTGCCTGTGCAGGCGTAGGATGCGCGGGAAGACAGCGGCAGGAGACGCCGATGCGCTACCGTAGTACGCATCCTGAATCGTTCTGTTAATATTGGGTAGTACATCCTTTTGAACCTTTGCCAGTACGGCGAAAAAGCGACCAAGAACGTACCCCGGTTGGGTATTGTTTGTATCGAGCATAGTTTGTAGATTGTGGAAATTATAATTTCGAATCAGCCATGCTTTCAGGAAAGCACAGCGCACGTAGTTGATGTTACCGTCAGCGCGAAGGCGTCGCAATATGCCCATTGCTACGCTGTTCGGGTAGGGAAGTCCGTTGAGGATGGAGCGCATGAGAGCTCCGGCGGCTAGGGGAGAAATATCCTCAGCATTTCGTTCAGTTTCAATAAGTATACGCCGAGGCGTTATAAACGCCGGGGAGTGTTTCTGCAATTGCATTGCCCCGTGATGGACAGTCAAATGTTCTGTCCATTCCGCTAGGGATGATTGGTAGAAGAAGCGAATCGAAAGACGGGCAGCGTTAGGGGAAAGACCCAGAACATAGAATCTCGTTGATTGCCACTCCTTCCAATCTTTCTGCGTGCAGGGAATTTTCCCTTGAGCGATCCTGTCAAGCCAAGACCTCACATTCTGCACAAGTTGAGCATTCTGTGCATTCCCAACCACAGATGAATCAAACACACTTGCGGCAAAAAGGTTGAATATATCAGCTTTTCCACGGGGAGCATCCGTCCAAAATACCACTGTTGCATCACCTATACGCGTGTGTTGCATTGCCTGCCCAAGCAAATAATTGAGCGCACAGGCGTACTCGTGCGCAACTTTTTCGGACACCGGTGCATTCTCGCCCTGCTCCTTTCCATACGATTTGAACGCATCAAAATTGAATGATACCATCTTGGCTCCCATGGCTTGGGAATTATAGACTCCCTTGATACTGGGTTCATGGAGTCTGGCAATAGGTCCCCTCTCACCCGATATGAGACACAAACCTTGCTTGGTGCTGTGTTTACCATCATTTGAGTCTCCACCGAAGCCCTCTTTATCCCACCAAGTCCGAATCTCGGGTTCCTCGTGCACATCAACCTCGTGCCCCCGCAAGCGGAACACACCGTAGCCTGTGGTAAAGTCGGAGATATTTAGTCCATGCTCCCGAAACGCTTCAGCACATTGAGCAGGATCCCACCTCTCCAGAAAACGGCAAACTGCGCTGAAAGCATCGGAATGAATCCTTTCTTCGAGAGCAAGGTGTCTCTTTTTGAATCCTCTGAAGCAATCTAATGCTCGAGCTCGAGACTTTGCCTCCGTGTTGTTGTTATTATTGTTACCGAGTAAATAACCCATGTTATCCCACAGGAAACAGGGATTTATCCCGGAACCCGCAGGTTTTGTATTTCCCGGCACCATCACCCCACTCAGCACCACCTTCTTTTTACCCCTCGGCACGTTGATAGTGCGGCGAGCATCCTCGATACGAGCCAGCGTTCCGTCCTGCTTCAATACGAGTCGAAAACTTACATTTTGCTTGCTCCAGCCGCGCCGAGGTAATTCTACGCCATCCCTGACGAGTCGCTCGTACAGTTCATATAACTCCTTAATAATCATAATTTAATATAGAGTTTTGCTGAGAGCGGGGACGACCATCACGCCATTCTTCAACTCTGCCATGAAGAAATGGGGGATTGCCGTCTGCGCCTTGTGGGTGTGTGCGCACACAATCTCCCCTTTCTTGTCATCCTGGTAAACCATGTCGTGGAAAATGAGCCCTAAAGAACGATTGCGATCGCGACCGAAGAGTTCATCCGATAGACCGGACGCGTCTTCCACGAGCTCGAACATCGCCGGGAACTCACGTACCCCGAGGCAAGGTTGATAGAAACACTGTCCTTTCCGGGCACGGCGTTTGAATACTTCCAAGTGTTTTGCCACATCGTTGATGCCGTCTGCCTCGTGAACCACCTCCACGTGTGCTTCAATCACATACCCCACATCCTTGAGTATGGTAGCTGCACGCTGCTGCCGTCTCGCTTCGATAAAAAAGGGAGTAACCCCGGTTTTCAGCCCCTGCAACACAGCGCCGGGTGGCTTCACTGCCTTGTCACCGACCTCATTCCGTCGCACCTGCATCGTGCGTATGGGTTTGAGCACGCGGATGCGGTCGATGACCCACCGGAATTCAGGTTTCCAGTAAACGGCTGAAAGGATGCCACGCGCCGCAGCAGGTGTCATCACCTCGTAGCTCACGCGCTCAGCTTTCAGCTCCGGACGCGTAAAACACGCGTACTCTCCCCATACATGTAATGAAACTCCGTACGACATGGTGTTCGTTAGATTGTTTTCAGCTCTTTCCCGAACGAAGGATAGCATATTCCACAACCGCGCACAAGAAAAAAAATCAATTTTCTTACTCTAACGATCATTTCCTCCACAACCGCACACAAGTTCAACCGCACACAAGTTTCAACCCACACAGCCGCACCCACACACTCGGGAACGCCCGCGACACACAAACTATACCACACTTTGGGGAAGAAAACACGACTAAATATAGCTAGAAAACGTAATTGCAGTCGATCGGTTCACGCAGCAAGCCCCTTTCTGCGTCATACCACGCGGCATCAGCCAGCATCAGGAGACCCGCAGCCTTGTGCACGGGCTCTTTCGGGAGGGCATCCCATTCCTGCGGGTACACCGAGACGGAGAACCTCTGGATTTTGCGGTAATCCTCGCGCGTGGGCATGATTTTAAGACGATCCAAGTCTAATAGGCGGGTACGTAGCTCCTCTCCCTCATCGCCGTAGGGAATAATGAGATTGTGCTGACCGCCCGGAATTATCCCAAATTTTTTCGCGATGAGCGGAAAATTCCAAGCACATCCGTCAAACAACGGCATAACCTCGTGCTCGTCCCAGTTCTGCGCATTTCCCAGCCCTCGCATCCTCGCATAGAACTTACAGAAATACGCATCGACTACATCATCGTCAAAGACGCGTGCCATGTCTCCGTTGTACTCGTAGAGAGTGTCGCTCATAGCGTACGTTCCCTCACGCAAATCAGCCATGCTCGGGGAAATCTCGTACTCTTCGTCTCGGAAAAAGAACACCTTACCCATGGGGAGTTCACCGTTTCTGTTGCAGCGACCGGCGGATTGAGCGAGGGAGTCCAGACCACAGCGGTCTCGGTAGACGACCGGGAAGGAAATATCCACACCGGCTTCCACGACACGCGTAGCCACCAACACGGTGGGTTTCCCCTCATCCAGGCACCGGCAAACATCCGCTAGCACCTTGGAACGATGCGCCGGGCACATCCGTGCGGAAAGGTGGTACAGATTTTCACCCCGATGCTCCTTCAGTACAGCAAAAAGCTCACGTGCTTGACGCGTGAGATTCACGATAAAGAGAGCCGATTGCGCCCCGGAAGCGAGGAAATGCTCCGCGATGTCACCTTTGTGTTTGCGTCCGATGTCCACGACATCCACGCGCTTCATCTCGCGCCGCAGACGAGCTTCGAGCTCCTTACCGATGAGACTCCGCGATTCCGCCGCATCCCAGCCAATCGGGAAATTCTCCGTACGGACGAAAGCCGGTTGAGTGGCAGTACAAAGTACCGGAGTACAACCGAATACATGCTGCAAAGCTTTAATCGTGGCGATGCAAGGAGCGAGCAACAGGGCAGGCAGGGTCTGCGCTTCATCAAAAATGATGACTGACTGCGCGATATTGTGTAACTTGCGACATCGACGATTTTGGTCGGAAAAGAGAGACTCAAAAAACTGTACGGCAGTGGTCACGACTATCGGGATATCCCAGTTTTCGGACGCACGTCGGTTTTCCTCGTTTTCCTCGCTTACATTGCTGTGGTGCTCCAGGACGTTTGCTGAACCTAAATCTCCCAGAGCTTCACGGAATTGGGCTGCGGTCTGTTCGATGATGCTCGTAAAGGGAATCACGTAGATGACACGTTTCTTACCGTGCAGCACCGCATACCGAAGGGCAAAACTGAGCGAAGAAAGCGTCTTGCCCCCGCCGGTAGGCACATTCAGGCGATAAACAGGCGGTATCCCCGTCCCCTCCTCAGCCGCGGCATAGCAAGCCGAGTGAATTTCACGACGCAGCTCGTTGATGGGACCGGACGCACCTCTCTCCTTCTCCCGCAAATACCCCTCCAACCGCTCACTTAGTGCCTCCATGGATGCGCACGGCGTAGAACAATTTTGCAACTCCCCCATGAACAGTGCCGTTGCCGTCCAATCTGCGTCAACGAGACACGAATGCAGCATCCGCACTACCATGGCTAAAGCGACGGCATGTTCCCCGTCTACAGCATGCCGAATGCACGGCGGAGCATCCTGCGGTAACCTGAAGAAAGACTTCGGGTCGAGCGGCGGTAATTCGAGTTTGCCACGTAGCTCCTCCGGCATCATTTCCCTTACCTCCGGACAAATGGTGTACTTTGCCAGAGCATCATGCATATCTGTTCCGTTCGGTAACCCTGAATGGTGTCCGTAGAACGCATACGCCATCACTATACCCCACGGGATGCGTGTATCCTGCGCCCACTTCGCCGCCGCTTTTTTGTGGTCAACTAAATGAGACGCGTGCCCGGCAACAGAATCCCGCAGGTATCGCTGCCATTCCTTACTCGCCTTGCCCATATCGTGCGCCACTGCCAGAATGCGCCGACAGAGCACGTCCGCCTCAGCACTCAACACCTCCGGTGCGAACATCGGGGCAAACGCCTCAATCACTTTCCGCGTGAGCTCGGCGTGCCCCCCTGCCCCGTACAGTGGTTCCCACGCTCCGTCATCATTGTGATGGGCGTATATCCCATCGTCAGACTCTTCTTCTCGCATGCTGCGTATTATATCACCTTCTGCCCGTCGCGTCCACGACAATTTTTCAGATATGCCCGCCGGAAGCCCGTCAACCCCTCCGTCAATGCTCTGTAGAAGGGAGGAAGCAATCTCATCGGTAAGGAGGAGACCGCGTGGGGTAAGGATAAGGCGGTTTTGGGAGAGGGAGCACAAACCTTCGTCGGCGAGCGTTTGTAGGAAAGATGTTGGGGTAGAGGGGATAAGAGAGAGGGGGATACCTTCATCGGTACGGAGACCGAGACCGATGAGTTCGGTGAGGCGCTGCACCGGGGTAAGAACCTCGGAAGTACCCGGAGGGAGAGTGTGTCGGTTACAAAGAGCGTCGATGTAAGTATTTGTATTACCTTCATTAGCATACCGCAGACCTTGCAGGGTACCGCAAGCCCCGGGACCGAGTCCTACGTAATCCTCGCCGCGCCAACATGAAAGATTATGCAAAGAGCGAGTAGCGGGGCTACGCGCGTAGTTAGAAACTTCGTAGTGGGAAAACCCGGCAGAGGTGAGCAACTCATGCGCCATGGTATAAAGCTCCGCCTCCGTATCTTCCGAAGGCGGAGAAAGGGACTCAAACGGCGTACCACTCTCAAGCGTCAGGCTATAAGTCGAAATATGGTCGGGTTCACAGGCTATAGCTTGCTGTAGGGAGTAGCGCCAGTCATCCGGGGTCTGCCCGGGTAGACAGAACATGAGGTCGAGATTAACCTGCGGAGTACCGGCATCCCTCAACATCCGGACACCATCCACGATTTGTGAAGGCGAGTGGTCACGTCCTAGGAACCGCAACTCAGTCGGGAGAAAACTCTGAGCACCTAAGGAGACACGCGTGATGCCGAGGTCTGCCCATTGACGCGCTTTAGTCGGAGTAATGGTAGCAGGATTAGTCTCAAAACTCCACTCTTTCAGATGAGAAAAATCCATGTATTGCTTAAGACCTTGAACTAAGGTAGATAGGTGCGTGGGAGAAAGCATACCGGGCGTACCGCCTCCGAAGTAAAGAGAAAGCAGGCGAGAGTCAGCAGACAAACGCAGGCGTGCTTCTGTGAGGAGAGCCTGCACAAAAGCACGCATGCTCACCGCACCCGGCGTATGCTTAAAAAAAGCACAGTACGGGCAGATACGCAGACAGAAGGGGATATGCACATACAGGTGCTGCCCCTCCTCGGCACCGTCGCAATACCCACATCCCCACCGCATGTCGGTAAGGGGGAAATCAGAGTTCGGACGCAGCCGCTTTATCTAAGAAAAACTTAGCGTCGGGGTGGTTTTGGAGGAAGGAAGCAGCGACGTCAGCCGTCACCGGACCCTGAATGGCTTTTTTAACGATGGATGCTTTCTTTTCACCCCATGCCATGAGACGAACTTTTTTCGCGCCCATGATAGTAGCGACGCCCATGGTAATAGCCGTCTTAGGTACATTATCAAACCCACCGAAAGCGGGAGCGGCATCAGCCTTAGTCAGATCATCGAGCGTTACCTGCCGCGTAATCGTTTTATCATCGGAGCCCGGCTCGTTGAAACCGATATGACCCGTACGACCTATGCCAAGGATTTGCAGATCGAGACCGCCGCATGCTTTAATCTTGGCTTCGTATGCGGCACAATGCGCGGGAATAGCCTCCGGAGCTAAGGTGCCGCAGGGCAAATTCACGTTTTCGGGTTTGATATCGATGTGGTCGAAGAGGTTGTGGTGCATAAAGTACCAATATGATTCCGGATGCTCGTGGGGTAGCCCCGTGTATTCATCCAGATTGAACGTAGTTACATCGGCAAAGGAAAGACCCTCTTCCTTATGCAAACGGATCAATTCTGCGTAGAACGGAAGAGGTGTAGCACCGGTAGCAAGACCAAGCACAACTCCCTTACCCTCAGCTTGTCGCGCACGAATAAGCTGAGCAACTTCAGCCGCCAACTTCTTGGCAGCGTCCTGCGGTGTTTCGAATACTTCGTATGTCATAACACGGGTATTATACCTGCAAACTCCGAAAAATTCAATACTAAAAGCCTCATCGTCTCCAAGAAAATTGACAACTTTGCACCGAACGACGCATCACTTCCAAGGGACACGCAAGGGTGATTATGCGTGAAGAACAAAATACGATGTACGAAGTCCGTGATTTTCAATCAACAACCAAAAACGCGCCTATGGGGAGGGCATTGTGACGGGACCGTGGTTTAGTCCTTGTTTTTCGAGGAGTGCGTCCGGGTTGGGGTCACGTCCCATAAAATCGCGATAGAGCTCACCGGCAGGCTTACTATCACCTTTGGAAAGGATTTTTTCACGATATTCCGCACCGACAGCGGGGTTCAGGATACCCTCACGGAGGAACTTGGTGAAGACATCCGCCGCGAGCACCTCCGACCACTTATACGAATAATAACCGGCAGCATAACCGCCTGATATACAGTGACTGAGGTTGCGCATAATAGAGGGAGGCTGTACAGAATAGGGAGCTTTCCAAGGACCGAGCAGTTCTTGGGTAGCGGCATCCAAATCTTTACCACGGAATAATTCGATGTAGTGAGTATGCATCTCCATATCTAACTTAGCGATACAGAGTTGACCCATGTTATCGTGTGCCGGGAAGAAGAAGCGCACACTCTGTAATTTTTTCACGTAGTCATCGGGGATACGTTCACCTGTTTTGTAATGGAAAGCGAAGGTGACCAAACTTTCCGGTTCCCAAGTCCAATTTTCATTCATTTGACTGGGCAGTTCAACAAAGTCCCACGTAACACTCGTACCGCAGTGAGTACGCAACTCCGTGTCTCCGAGCATACAGTGCATCATGTGACCGAATTCATGAAAAATTGTTTCCGCATCCCGATGTGAGAAAAGCGCCGGACTGTCAGCCGTAGCCGGACTCAGATTACCCGCTAAGAGAGCCAGATGCGAGGTATGCGGTTTCCCATCGTGCGCCGGTGTACCGTAATGCATCGGTTGTACCCAAGCGCCGACACGTTTGGAACTACGCGGGAAAAGATCCATGTAGAAGGAACCAAGATGCTGTCCGGTTTTAACATCTTCCACCGCAAAGACACGCACCTCCGGGTGCCACACAGATACGGCACCTTCCACCGGTTTCTCGGTCTGCCCGGCATATCGTGTCGGTAATTCGCGAATTCGTATGGAATACAAGTGCTCATAGATGGCAAACATCCCCTTGATTACGCGGTTGCATTCGAGGTAAGGACGTAGCAACTCAGTATCAAAAGAGTACCTTTCCTTGGCAAGTTTACGCTGGTAGTAAGCAGAGTCCCACGGATTTAATTTATCTGATTCAACTCCTTTACACTGTGCTATAAAGTCCAGCAATTGTTTCACTTCATCATCGAAGGCGGGTTTCACCTTTTTCATCATGTCGTCGATGAAGTCCATAGCTTTTTTCCCGCTACCCGCCATACGGTGGGCTAATTGCAAATCCGCGAAGTTGTCAAAACCTAAAAGTTCCGCCATCTCACGCCGAAGCATCATCACTCGCGCTACAATCCCCGCATTATCGTACGGTGCCTTGCTACCAATGGAGGAGTACGCTTCCCAGCAGCGCTTACGCGTAGCCTCTACATCGCAGGATCGTATGACTTCAATGACGCTGGGTTCCTGCAGGGTAATGAGCCAGCAGGGTTCCTGTTCAGTGCCGAAACCGGCTTTTAGCGCACTTTCACGTGCATTCCGCATCCATACCTCCGGCATACCCGCGAGCTCTGCCGGATCGTGTACCACCAACTTCCATGCCTTGGTCGCATCCAATAAATTTTTATCAAATTGATGTGCCAGCGTAGAAAGTTCACTCAGTATTTCTGTCAGGCGTTCCTTGCGCTCCGGACTCAAGTCCGCTCCGCTGTCGCGAAAAATGTCCACGACCTGTTGAACGAAGCGCTGTTTTTCCGGTGAAAGTTTTTTTACCCATGAAGCAGAGGCAGCAGCTTTAATAACTCCCCACAATTTTTCATCCGCAGTAATCGATGCCTGAAAACGTGTCATTTCCGGGATGAGCTCTTCCTGTACTTTGCGGAGCTCATCATTATCCATTGTCGCGGATAAATTTCCGAGCAAGCTTGCCGCTCTTTCCATTTCTTCCTGTGCTCCTTCGAATGCCGCAAACACATTTTCGTATGTTGCTTGCTGCGGTTGTACTTCACGTATAGCAGCTAGGCGTTTCTTCGCAATTTCCATACCTGCTCGCACGTCAATCGCTCCCTGTTGCGGTGTCAACTCACTCCACTCCGGATAAAGCCCTCCATCAAAAAACGGATGTCTATCTCCCGTAGCGTCAGCGCCTTGCACAAACGCTACTCCCATACTCGCTATTCCGATCGCTAAAGATAGTATTTTCATTCCACCTGATGATACGTGCCATCAGGGTGAATTCTTTCATCATTCTCTAACGCAGCTCGCATTTGTCCCGAAAAAAAATGACAGCCTTGCGCTAAGCGGTAGCTTTATCACCGAGAAACACAGGGGAAATCATGTACGAAAAGTCGCAGCGACATCGCGGCGATTACCAAAAATTTTGATTGATATTTCACTCTGCCTTTTTATCTCTGCCGAGTAAAGAACGGACTTCATCGATAGTTTTACCCACATATTCATCCCTAGAGTACACGGGGGGCGGTGGAGTGTCATCGCGCCTTGTTTCGAAGTATCCGCTCTCATCCGAGCGCGAGTAGTAGGGATTTTCTTTTGTGTAATACTCCCCCCCCATGCTACTCTTTTTCCCTGCGAGTTCAGATCGCTCCTGCGCACCGGCATATTCATCATCCCCCCCGTAAATTCCATGTCCTTCTCTGGCGAATGCGGGGTTAAGTTCGCGGTCTAGGTGCCTACCTTCATCGTAAAAGCGTCCACTCGTATCATAGCTCTTATCCGCTCCGGAAAAGCGCTTATCCCTCAAACTATTCTCACTTGTACCAGCGTATTCGCCGGTCAGGTATGTCTTATCTATCCTCCTAGATTCATCCAACTTACTCTGAAAACTACTTACTTTATCCGACACAGCCTGAGGTATCCCCTGCTCATTTTTCTTCTCCGAAAAAGACGCGTTAGACTTCTCTTCCATGTAATCAGCGAAATCTCGTTCCCCACCTTTGCTTTCACTTTCTTTCACGACGCGTCCCTGCTCATCGTACACCGTACGTACCGACGCACATGCACTGAGCAAACATAACATACCCAACACTGTCAATTGACGTCTCACCACCCCCTACTTTACACGTAGACCTCCGTCTGTCAAGCGTATTGTTTATACTCATCATTTATTTTTCTGGACAAATCCGGTAGGTTTTGGTAAACTGAGGGCATGGCGACTGACAAACAGATAACGCTCAGGACGAGCAAAGGAGACATACGGTTGACAGTATACGCGTCGAAAGTACCCATGACAGCGGCGAGTTTTTTAAACCTAGCGGAACGCGGATTTTATGATGGGTTGACATTTCATCGTGTCATAGCGGATTTTATGATTCAGGGAGGGGATCCGGAAGGCAACGGACGTGGTGGTCCCGGGTATCAATTTGATGATGAATGCATACCCGCATTGCGGTTTGATCGACCCGGATTGTTGGCAATGGCAAATGCCGGTCGCGATAGACAGGGACACGGTACAAATGGGTCGCAATTTTTCATTACACACGTACCGACGGAATGGCTGAACGGTAAACACACCATTTTCGGGGAAGTTGCAGGGGCGGAAGACCAAGCGGTTGTGAATGCCATTGCACAGGGGGATAAAATTCTTACGATTGAAATACATGATGATTGTACGGATATTTTCACCGAACAGGCAGAGAATATCAGGCGTTGGAATGCTGCCTCGGGCGCACGGTAAAGCATGGTGTTTGCTGTTCAGGAGCTCAGTGTAGCATACGGCGCGCGTGTCTTGTTCGATGCGCTCAGCTTTGTGGTAGAACGCGGTGAGCGTGTCGCTTTCGCCGGAAATAACGGCGCGGGTAAGTCCACTCTCATGAAGTGTATCGTGGGGGAAATACAGCCGGATGCCGGGCGTGTCGTGCTTCCGCGTCACACCCGCGTAGGGTACTTACCCCAAGAGGGTATACACGTGCGCGGCAAATCGCTGATGCAGGAGGTCCTCTCAGGTGTCGGCGGAATCGCGGAAATAACGGCACGGACGGAAGATTCCACGCCGGAATTACAAACCCTCGGTTCGGATGCCTCCGGTCACCGAGATGCCTCGCGGGAATCCGAGCGAGCGAATTTTTCCCTGCACGACACAGAAGCGCATACGCTACTCGCACGGGCAAGGACAATACTGGGTGGTTTGGGATTCAGGGAGAGTGATGCGGAGCGGGATTGCGGCGACTTTTCCGGTGGATGGCAAATGCGTATCGCGCTCGCTAAATTGCTACTTCAGGAACCGGAAGTTTTGTTACTTGATGAGCCGACTAATCACCTCGATCTGCAAAGTCAACGCCGGATGGAACGTTTTTTGCGCAACTACCGAGGTGCTATCTGCATTATTTCACACGATATAGCTTTGCTGGATACGCTCGTTTCTCGTACTCTCGCCTTTCATCACGGTCGCGTCGAGGAATACTCCGGCAACTTTTCGTTCTACCTGAAGGAAAGTCGAGCCCGTCGTGAAGCGCGACGTAAAGCTGCACAAAAGCAACAAAGGCAACTGGCTAAAACGCGTGCTTTTATTGACCGTTTCCGCTACAATGCCGTTAAAGCTTCCCAAGCGCAAAGCCGTCTCAAGCAACTCGAAAAAATTGACATCATAGAAGTAGAAGCGGAAGAAGAAGTGATGAGTTTTCATTTTCCTTCGCCTCCGGCAGGCGGAGCTTCCGTTGTTGAACTCACCGGGGTTTACAAGTCATACGGCGATATCCGCTTGTTAAACGATTACAACTTTCGTACGGAAAAGGGTGACCGTATCGCAATCGTGGGTGTCAACGGAGCGGGTAAATCGACCTTTACGCGCTTAATTTCTAAGACAGAAGAACCGGATGCCGGGGAAATACGCTTCGGACACCACACCGAAGTCGCTTTCTTCTCTCAAACACATACGGATATCCTCGACCCCCGAAAAACTGTACTGGAATGCGCGGAAGCTGCCGCTTCCCGTGAATCTTTGCCCTTAGTGCGTAATATCTTAGGCTGTTTTTTATTCCGTGGAGATGACGTATTCAAGCAAATCGGCGTGCTTTCCGGCGGCGAAAAGTCGCGTGTTGCCTTAGTATGTATGCTGCTGCACCCGGCAAATTTTCTGATTCTGGATGAACCGACAAATCACTTGGATTTTCAAAGTCAGGATGTGTTGCAACGCGCTCTCCGTGAATACCCGGGGACCTTCTGCATCGTTTCCCACAACCGTTACTTCCTCGATCCCTTGGTGAATAAGGTACTGGAGTTCCGTCCGGGTCACAACCCTCGTCTCTTTTACGGAAATGTAAGTCAATATCTCGAAAAAGTTGAGGATGAATCTGCTACACCTACTGTAGCGACTTCAGGAACACTCCCCTGCCCCACTCCGCCGTCCGAAAAAAATAGGCAGGTACTCCGGCGGGAACGTGCCCTCGCGCGTGAAGCTGCCGCCCGTACTCTGAAACCTCTCAAAAAACAACTCGCTGAACTGGAAGCGGCTATAGATGCCTGCGATTCCCGTAAATCAGAAATTACCGAACTCCTCAGCCAGGATGACATCGGGTGCGACGCTGAACGCTTACGTTCACTAACCGAGGAATACGCTCAACTGGAGCGTCAAAGCGAGTCCCTCTTTACCCGCTGGGCGGAAATCAGTACAGCCATAAACTGAACCGCAGTCCTGCCCCGATGCCCACCTCCCCACCGCATTTACGATTTTAGATTTTTGATTTAGGATTTAAGAAGCTAGCGCGCTCCGTTGCGCGTCCCACCGCGGAACGCCCCCCCAACGCCGGCGGTGCTTCCCAGCTTTGCGGCGTAAAAAATCTCAGCGCCACTATTCTCAATCAAAAATCTAAAATCTAAAATCAAAATCCCCAAAAGTCCTTCCCACCACACCCGCCACTCCCCGCCGCTGGACCGGGGAGCACCCGCCCGCCGGAGGGCTCGTTTCCGCGGAGGGAACGCGCAACGGAGCGCGCATTATTTGTAAATCAAAAATCTAAAATCAAAAATCAAAAATGCGGCGGGGGAGAAGGCGCGGCGGGCATTGGGGCGGTGCGGCACGAGCAGCGGTTCAGTGGTTCAGGAACGGCGCTGTAGGGGAAGAGGATGCGGCGACCTCGGGGACGGTACCCTGAGCGACGATATTACCGCCGTCGTTACCTGCGCCCGGACCCATATCGATGATATAATCAGCTTCGCGGATAAGGTCAATGTTATGTTCGATAACGACTACTGTATTACCGAGAGCGACGAGACGGCGGAGGACACGTACGAGGAGACGGACATCCTGCGGATGGAGACCGATGGTAGGTTCCTCGATGAGATAAAGGTCTCGGGGCATGGGACGATTGCGGCGAACGGCTGTAAGGGAAGCGCGGCGACCTTTGATGAGCTCGGCAACGAGTTTGATACGTTGAGCTTCACCGCCGGAAAGTGTGTTACCGGATTGACCAAGAGTGAGGTAACCCAGACCGGTTTCGCAGAGGAGCCGGAGGGGTTCGACGAGACGGGGGAAACCTTCGAAAAAAGCGGCAGCTTGTTCCATATTCATATCTAAGATTTCCGCAATATTTTTCCCGCGAAAACGCACCTGAAGAGTACGCGAATTGTACCTTGTACCGCGACAGGATTCGCAGGGGACAGCGCAGGGAGGTAAAAAATCCATTTCACGACGGATGAACCCCGTACCTCTGCAATCCGGACAATTTCCGGCCGAAGTATTGAAAGAAAAGCGGGAAGCATTGAAACCGAGACGTTTAGCATCGGCTGACATCGCAAAAAGTTTACGAATTTCATCGAAGATACCGATATAAGTAGCCGGTGTAGAACGAGGGGTTTTACCGAAAGGCGATTGATCTACCTGATAGAGAGTCCGAAAAGACGCGAGTCCCTTTGTAGAAAGCCAGGTACGCCGTACGGAGATATCCCCCGATTCCCGTAAGACAGCCGGACCGAGCGTACCCGTAATCAACGAGGTTTTACCCGCACCGGAAGGCCCGGTTACCACGGTTAAACGACCGCGCGGAATACGCAGCGTTACATTCCTCAGATTATGCAGGGTACAGCCGCGCACTTCCGACCATTCGACATCCTGCAGGGGGAGTCGTTCTCCGCACGCGGGGTAGCTGTGTTCTTCGCGGAAAGCCTGACCGGTAACGGATGCGGGGTCTCGCAGGATGTCATCGAACGAACCCTGAGCGACTACCTGACCTCCGTTAATACCTGCCCCCGGGCCAAGGTCTATGATGTGGTCGGCGCAGCGCATGGTGTCTTCATCGTGCTCCACCACAAGAAGGGTATTACCCCGACGTTTAAGTTCTTTCATGGTAGCGAGCAAACGTTTGTTGTCACGCGGGTGCAAACCGATAGTAGGTTCATCGAGTATGTAGAGCACACCGCGTAAATTCGAACCCAATTGAGCTGCCAAACGTATACGCTGAATCTCACCTCCGGAAAGTGTAGTAGCGGCACGATTCATCGATAGGTACCCTAAACCGACATCCTGCAAAAAACGTAATCGAGGCTCAATTTCTGCTACGACATTACGCGCTATTTCTGCATCGCGTCCGGAAAAATGCCACTTTTGCACAGCGGCTAAAGCGGATGTAGCGTCCATTTCCCCGAGTTCCGCTATATTCCGCCCGAAAAGAGTAACCCCGAGAGCAAAAGGATTCAGACGAGTACCGCCGCAGGTCGGACACAGTTCTATCAACTCCCCTTTGGCAGCGGATTGTTCGATATTTCGATCGTAACGCAACTCCTTCTCCAACGCACTGAGACGCGCTTCGTCCTCATCGCGTCGGGAACGGACTTTCCGCTGCACAAAACCGTGACCGAGACAGGTAGGACACCACCCGCGCGGTGAATTAAAGGAGAAAGAAGAAGGTTCCGGATCAGCGTATGATTCCCCGCATTTCGGACAGGTAAGACGAATCCCCGGCAGTACCCCGCGTGCCGCATTGTGCCCGGGGATAAGCCGTAGGAAACCATCGCCTAACTCCAGGGCACGCAGAGTAAGCTCCTGAAGTGCGGCTTTGTCACTGTCCTTACCGTTCATCATTATGCTGTCACGCTTTACGTCGATTTCCGCAAGCACGATATCGATATCGTGATTAGAGTAACGATCGAGGGGCGAAAAATCATCGATGGGTACAAAATTACCATCGACAATCAACCCGGGGAAACCTTTACCGGCAGCCCACCGAGCAAGATCAGCGTAGTGACCTTTGCGATTGCGAACAACCGGAGCTGCAAGTAAGGTAGATGGATTTTCAGTAACAAATTGACATACAATCGATTGTATCTCAGCGACCGAACGACGACCCGGTTCGATACCGCATCGTGGGCAATGCGGGGTACCGAGTTCGGAGTAAAGCAACCGCAGGTATTGCCAAATTTCCGTGATGGTACCGACGGTAGACTTGCAGCCTCCGCGGGAACGATTTTGTTCGATTGCCACCGTAGGAGGAAGTCCGATGATAGCATCGATATCCGGTGTTTCCATACGTTCCGTAAACTGCCGCGCGTAGGGACTCATCACATCCATGAATCTCTTCTGCCCCTCCGCGAAGATGATGTCGAATGCCAAGGTACTCTTACCGCTGCCGGAAAGTCCCGTAACCACGGTCATCTCGTGTAGGGGAATTTTTACATCGATATTTTTCAGTTGGTGGTGCCTAGCGCCGTAGAGCTGTAGGTATCCCCTTTCGGCGGTACCGACCCGTTGCTCGGTATCCGACGATGTCCGCAGCAATTCTACGGGTGCCGGGTCGGTTAAATTGAGTATCTGTCGGAGGTAAGCGGCTGTGTGGCTACGGAAGCGGCGGGCTACCTGCTCGGGAGTACCGTATGCTGCGATCTGACCGCCGGCGCGACCGCCTTCCGGTCCGAGATCGATGATGTAGTCGGCTGCCTTAATCAATTCGGCATTGTGTTCGATGACCAACAACGATTGCCCCTGTTCAACCAAGCGGAAAAAAACGCGAAGGAGTACATCTAAGTCCGCGAAATGCAAACCTGTACCGGGTTCATCGAGAATGAGTAAAGTACCGAGTCCCGCTTCCTTTTCAGAAGTTTTTGTCGGGGCGGCAGTGTCCGTTTCGGCGAGGATACGGGCAAGTTTAAGACGTTGATTTTCCCCGCCGGAAAGTGTATGTAACCCCTGACCGAGTCTGAGATGTCCGAGCCCTACTTCCTGCAGCAGTGTAAGCCCCCGTACAATGCGAGTTGCATGTATCCCCTTCTCCTCAGCAAAAAATCGAACGGCGCTCTTTACATCCATCGCCAGTACCTGCGCCATATTCAACCCGCGGTACGTGATACGAAGGGCTTGGGGTGTGTAGCGTGTACCGTGACACAACGCACAGGGTACATATATATCGGACAAAAATTGCATTTCGACCTTTTCCGTACCCAAACCGCTGCAGCGTGGGCATCTGCCGTCTCCTCCGTTAAAGGAGAAATACCCGGGTGTAAGAGCATGAGCCCTTGCCTTAGGTACCTGCGCGAAAACGGCTCGAATCTCTTCAAATACCTTCATGTATACCGCCGGTGTAGAACGTGGTGTACGTACAATCGGACTCTGATCCACAAGCACTACCTCACGTATCCCGTTTAACCCGTTTATCTCTTTTACACTCACTCGCTCCTCATCGTCGAGTTCCTCGGGATGCGTATATCCGTACAGTACCTGACAGGCAAGCGTGCTTTTTCCGCTGCCGGAAACCCCGGTCAAACAAGCGTATACACCCAAAGGTATGTCTACATCAAAATTGTGCAAATTGTGGCATTCGGCTCCGCGTATCTTCAGGAATCCGGTAGGTTTACGCCGTTTTTTCGGGATGGTTATTCGTCGTTTTCCGCTCAAAAATTGTCCGGTAAGAGAATCGGCGGAACGGAGCAAACCCGCCGGGGACCCGGAGTAAACTAAGTGACCGCCTTCCTCACCACCGGCAAGTCCTAAGTCTACGATGTAATCCGCCGCACGCATAACTGCTTCTTCATGTTCTACTACCACGAGTGTATTCCCACGATCGGCAAGACGTCGCATAGCGGAAATAAGCCGAGCCGTATCGCGTGCATGCAGACCGACCGTCGGTTCATCTAACACAAAAAGTGATTCCGTGAGTGATGCTCCGAGGCATGCCGTAAGACTTACACGTTCTATCTCGCCGCCGGACAACGAACGGGTCAGACGCGATGCGCTCAGGTAAGGCAAACCGACTTCGCACAGATACGCCACCCGACTGCGGAGTTCGCGGACTGCCTGTGCCAATGAACGGTCCGCGCCCACCTGCGGCATTACCCGGCGGTCTACCCACTCGAGCAATTCGTCCGCGGGTAAAGCCTGTACCTGAGGAACGGAAAGATCGCCGATGGTAAAAGCTAAAGCTTCCGGACGCAGACGACCGCCACCGCACGCAGGACATATACCGTAAACGCGGTAGTGGGAAAGGAAGATACGCGCGGTCATTTTGTGCGCGTGTTTTTCCATGTCCTCGAAAATTCCCCTGTAACCGTACCAGTAACCCTCTCTGTAAGCCTGCCATACATCCTTATCCCCGTAGTTACCGAACAACACAAAATCCTGCTCGGCACGGGTGAGTTCCTTCCACGGAACATCCGTCCGTACAACTCGAAGCTTTTTGTTAATGCGTATGAAGTCCCGGTAACAATCGGAAAGCGTCTCGGTTGATAACATTTTCAGGGCACCGTCCTCAATGCTGCGTTCCGGAATGATTCCTTTGTTGTAATTGTATGAAACAGAGCGACCGTATCCTTTGCACTCCGGGCATGCCCCGAGGGGAGAATTTCCGCTGAAGAGTCCCGGTTGAGGTTCGAGCAGGGGATACCAGTCACTGCGTCTCTCCGTCGGTTCTTCCCACGTCCCGTCTTCCCTACGTAGGGATATGTACACAACTTTTTGCCCGAGACGCAGCGCATTTTCTAAGGCTTCGGTCAGACGTGCCGTGTTTTCGGGTATCAAACGGAGGCGATCCTGTACGACCAACCACTTTTTCGTACCCATCCGCTCCGGTGTCACCTCATCCAACCTCTCTACCTCACCTTTCACCCATACCCGCAGGTACGCCTGCGCAAGCAACGCCGCACGCATTTCTTCAAATGTTCCTACCGGTTCTACCCCGAAACATACAACGGCATCTTCCCCGACCCGATCCCGCAGAAATTCTGCCGCCACTCCCTGCGGTGTCGCCGGGCGTACTTCCCTCCCCTCCGCATCGTGCCCCACTGCCAATCGCGAAAATACGAGTTTGATGTATTCGTTCAGTCCGGTCATGGTTCCGACCGATGAACGTGAATTCTTTACGGAATTGCGCTGTCCCAACGCTATGGCCGGCGGTATATTTTCCGCACTCTTCACCGCCGGACGATCCATCCTATCCATAAACTGTCGTACGTACGGCGAAAATGTTTCCGTGTATCGACGCTGCCCCTCCGCATACAAAGTACGCATTGCTAAAGATGATTTCCCGCTACCGCTCGGTCCGGTAACCACCGTCAACTCCCCCAACGGTATGTCTACATCTATTCCTTTCAGATTATTCTCGGATGCCCCGCGTATGCGTATAAACTCTTCCCCGCTTTCTTCCATGCGCCTATCATACCACAATATCCCCCACTTACCCAAGAAAATTCATGCAAAAATACGCAACTGAACCACCGCCCTGCTGAACCAACGCTCCTCCCCCGCGCCATCCTGCCGCAAAACCGGCACGCGCCTCCGAGTCCTGAATTTTATCGGAACACACGTGACTGACGATTTGACTTTTGTCGCATTCCGCGCTATACTGTGTGCGGTATGCGTTTGGTCAGCTGGAATGTCAATGGTTTACGCGCCGCTCTCGGAAAAGGGTTAGCGGAAAAAATGGATGCCTTGGGGGTCGACGTGCTCTGCCTGCAGGAAGTGAAAGCTCGTCCGGAGCAAGTGAGCGACCTGTGGCTAGCGTCGTGGCGGCATTCTGTCTGGAACCCGGCGGAACGCCCCGGATATTCCGGTGTGCTCGTCCTTTCTCGCCGTGAGCCGTTGAGTGTTTCTTTAGGTATGGGACTCAGCGAGCACGACCGCGAAGGGCGCATCGCTACCCTCGAATTCGCCTCGTTTTACTTAGTCAATTGCTATACCCCTAATTCTCAGAATGAACTGAAGCGTCTGCCTTACCGCATGAAATGGGATGAGGCTTTCCGCAACTACGTGAGCAAGCTGGCGCGACTCAAGCCTGTCATCTTCTGCGGCGACCTCAACGTGGCACATGAAGAAATTGACATCGCCCGCCCGGACGCGAATCATTTCAATGCAGGGTTCTCCGACGAAGAACGCGCCGGCTTTTCGGCTCTGCTCGCAGCCGGGTTCGCCGATACATTCCGAAGTCTGCACCCGAATGCCCGAGATGCCTACACATGGTGGAGTTTCCGGGGCGACGCAAGAGCTCGCAACATCGGCTGGCGTATCGATTATTTCTGCGTCAGCTCTTCATTCCTACCGTACGTCACGTCTGCCGACATCCACCTCGACATCGATGGCTCCGACCACTGCCCTGTCTCTCTCGATCTCCGTCTCCCTTAATCCCCTCATGCGGCGCCCTATCCTCCTCCTCTTCTTTATGAACATCCTCCGTGTCGGCATGGGTGTGTTCTTCCTCGTCACCGGGCTCCTCAAAGTCTCTCAACTCGACCAAACCGCCGAATTCCTTACACGTAGCCGCCTCCTTCCGAGTGTTTGTTCGATGCCCTTAGCCTGTGTAGGCGTAGGTATGGAAATCGTCGTCGGTTTCTGCCTGCTCTTCCGCCTCGTTTACCGTGGCTCTACACTCTGGGGCTGCGTCATGTCCGGCACTTTCCTCCTGCTCTACGCTCAAGCGTGGGTCCGCGGTCTTGAGCTCAGCTGTAATTGCATGGGAGCTCGCCACCTCATCGTCAATTACCCCCTCGATACCGGTCTGCGTCTCCTCCTCTTCTCCGCACTCCTCATCCTCGTATGGGACTCCCGCCACGCATCCTCACTCCTCCATAAAGGCAAATTCTTCGATTTCTCCGAGGTTTAACTTCCGTACTCCCGCCTTACGCGAATACCGGAAACACCCACCCGTTACCGTCACCCCCTTTCACGCCGCATCCTTCTTCCCCTCGCAGTCCGGACAGGGAATTTCTTCTTCCACTTTTCCGTCACCACTGCATTCCTTGCATTCACCCTTAACCTTCCCCGTTCCACGGCATTTCTCACATGGTTGTACACCTTTTCCTTTACAGATACGACATTGTTCCTCTTTGCTCACATACTTCGGACAGGATTTCCGTACCGTAATTGTTCCCGATCCATTGCAGCCGGTAATTATTCCCGATCCATTGTAGCCCCTGTACGTGCAATTTATCATAACCGTAGTCGTTCCTTCACCCGAACAGAACGGGCAATCCACCACACGGGCTCCCTTGCACACGTTACATCTTCCTTTCCCCTCACATTCCGAACAGTCCAAGAATATAAATATCTTTCCTGTTCCTTTACATTCAGAACATAGACCGCTTCCTCCGCAGTTTCCACAATTTACTTTCCCTCTGTAACAGCGAGGATTCGCACAATCGATTTCTTTCGGACGCTCCCCTGTACCTTTGCAAGCCGGGCAAGTTTCCGGTACATCTATGAAACCCTTTCCCCCACATCGTGGACATATATCCGGTTTTTCTTTACCTGATCCTTTACAAGCTGAACACGGTTTGTCGCTCAATCCGGTGCCGTTGCATGATGGACAGTCATCTTCACCTTCTCCGGAGCCATTGCATTTGGTACAGGGTACCTCTCTCTTAACTGTACCACGATCCCAGCATGTCCAACAGTCGGGCAAAACCCACTGTATCACAAAATATAACATAACCAAAGGGACAGATACAAGAATTAAACGAAAAAGGATATGTATAACCCGTGAACCTATAGAACAACCTGAACCGGAGTTTGATGAATCTTTCATAATCGATTTGTTTGAGTTAATTAAAAGAAAATTTTGTTATTTATATTATGAACAATGCTGCCGTCACGCCTACACGCGGTGTCCCGCACTCGGTATGATTCCGCTTTATTGTAACCCGATGTCTTTGCATATCAGTTGAAAATGGCTTCGCATTGTTATTTTCCGCCACAGCTCGGACAGGGTATCCTTACAACGCGTGTCCCCTCTCCTCTGCATTTCGGGCATACACTTTTTTGCGGCACTTGACCTTTACCATTACATCTTTCGCACGATATTTTACGTTTCTGTACGCCGCTGCCCTTGCAATCCTCACACTGTACACTATTGCTTACGATCTTTTTCCCTTTACATGACGGGCATTTTTTCCGAGTTGACAAACAACCCTTGCCTTTGCATTTGAAACATTGCTCCATACGCTTTCCGCTGCCCGAGCATTCCGGACAAACCTCCATGGCATATCCTCGACACTGTCTGCACCATTTCGTACCATGGCAATCCGAGCAATCCGAGAAGAAGATGTTCCGAAACAACCCTTCTATCCGACCGTGCGTCTTACACATATCTCTCAGATTAAATGTCTCCCACCCCGGAACCTTGCCCGTTCCCCTGCAAGTCGCACATTTCCGTTTTCCCTCGCAGCTTCTACAAGTTACCTTCCCCTTACCCTCACAAAACAGACATTTTTTATTCGTCCGTACCTGCCTCTTTCCATTGCAAGACGGGCAAACTGTCTCATTTTCAACGCTTCCTTCTCCGTTGCACGCCGAACATGGTCCACGTTGAACAACACTTCCCGAACCTTTACAGGATGCGCAATTTTCCTCATGCCACTCATACCCCTTCCCCTCGCAACGTTTGCAGTCTACATCTACGAGATCGTACCTGTCACCATTGCAGAATTGGCAGATTTCCTCCACTCTGATTGTACCATCCCCCTTGCACCTAGAGCACGGTATAAGCTGATTAATACCCCAAACAAATAATAACAAGGGTATAGCGATTATGATACACCGAATAATAGGAGGGATAGGGGAAGGTTCCGGAGGGCGTGGTCGATGCTGTGGTTTCGATTCCTGCGAAGGGGCACATGTCTCCGGAGAATCTTTTTTCGACACAAAGGAAGGGGAATCAGGTACCTTCGGTTGAGTTGACAGTTTCGGTGTCCGTGGGGTACCATCAGAGCTCCGGGGACATCCCCTTGATGGAGCGGAAGGAGAACTCTGCGGGGAACCGGTCGGTTGATTCGTCACCACGGGTGTCTTTCCTCCTATGATATCCTCCCATTGCTCTGCGGTGAATTGTCCGGAATACAATTTACCCTTACTATCCGGAAATTCGTAAAGATAGTAAGAACGAGGCTGCAGTGCACCATGAAAAACCTGCGGAGTGTCAACCGGGGAACTTCTTTGAGGCAGCTCGATACTGTCTTGAGATTCGGTCAAATACCTACATTGTTCATACCAATCCTCGGCAGTCACACCTGCCAACAATGCGGGGGAACACTCGGACTCCCGGTAGGCAAAACAAAAGGTATTTTGAAAGGAACGCGCACGTTCAATTTGAAAGTAAACGCAGTGGACGCGCACACCTTCACCGAATTGACCACCGGGTAAATTGGCAAATGCCATATCCGGGATGCGACAATACCCTCGCGGTTGAGTCGGGAAAGGTCTGACCGCCATGCGATTGGTGGTGTTCAGCCAATCGCGATCTCTCCTGCCGTCGGAGTCAATGAGTTTGTACTCCGATTTGTTCCCGCCCCTAAAACAAAAGTGGAGGAGGTGAATCTTCATACGTTATCGAGGAGCCATCGAAATGCTCCCCACATATCATTATGATAGCGTTTGCAATCGCTGTCTTCAGCTTCCTTCACAAGAGCACATTCCATAACTTCCTTTAAATTCCATTTTTTGCTCGGTTTTCTACCACCTTTAACACTATCTTCTCTGAACTCACGTTTGGGCACCAGCGAAACAGCAAAAATCTCTGCGTTGCACATTTGTTCTTTCAGTGCACTAAAAAACAAGGGGTATGATTGCTGCAAAAAATCGCTAAGTTTGTAGAGACTCAACTTACCTGTCTCATCATCCCGTACTTCCTCAAGATTCACCAGCAAATCCGCCTTCGTCACCACAATGGCAAAACTACGTTTCCGCTTCCTAATTGCGCGAGTTACCCCTCCGGTTTTCTCCTGTGTGTCCCCTCCGGTGGTACCACCTGAGAAGTCATCCGGGTCATCGTCCCGAAGCCAGCCTATAACTTCGCAAAAATTGGTGATACAATCCTCCATCCGTCTTCTATCACCCTCATCAATTAGACGTTCCCCATCAATACACAAAAGAAACCCATCCGCTTCCGCACAGTTGGTCTTAAAGATATCTACATTATCCTGCGTGGATGTCCCCTCCGTAATAGCGGCAAAGGATTCCCCCGACCAATCCCGAAGGGTTACCGACTTGGGACGTCTGAAATACGGTGGACGAAAAGCCACATTCCCACGTAAATCGAACATGTAATTGCTGTAGGTGCCTGCGGCGGTTTTACAACACCACTTACCGTTGTTGAAATACTCCGCGAGCAGGTTGCCTATTGCTTTGAACGTTGCCGTACTTACAACACTCATCCACCAATTATAGGAATCGGACAAAATATACTTAAAAATCGTATCAAGGTATGTCCCTTGCTCTTTACCGTACGTGACAGCATAAGCCATAGCTGCGACAATAAAATTTGTCTTACCCGAATTCGACAGACCGAGTGTAAGAATTTTCTTCTTACCCCTAGTACCGAAAGAAAGAATTTTCTTCTTACCCCTAGTACCGAAAGAAAGGATTTTCTTTCTTAACTCCGTAATTTTCTCTTTCATAGTATCGCTTGTTTCATGAATCTATCTACAGCAGCCCGTAAATTGGTAAAATGTATTTCCGGTATGTCCTTAATAGGTGACCAGTCAGGATGCCGAACTCTCTCATCCAAAAGGGAGCGAGCAATTTGCGCCATCCTTTTGCAGAGGGAATTTAGGTTATAGTGATTACAAATAGCATTTATGAGTTCCTCCTTTCCCATACTGATAAAATCACATTGTTTTTCCTTCTTGCCGGTGAGAACAAGTTCATTGATTATATCATCATCCCAATCATCTAACTGAAATACTCCGGAAAATTCCCTTTTGATATCCATATCCATTTCTTCATCCGATGGACCGAGCTTATCTCGGTGTGTAAGAACGTGAATACACGAGCGTTCACGGAAGTATTCATCATAAAAAGCCTTGTCGTGGGAACCTGCCAAGGTCTTGCACGAAACACAAAAGAGGTGTATATCCGTACGTCCGATAGATTGCAGAGCGAGTCTTGAATCTTGCTGCAAGTCCGGAGAGATAGCTCTTTCTGCCACGGCTTCGGCACCGGGTGTATCACGCAGGATAAAATTCTTCAAACGTGGATCAGCATTCTCAAAGGGCCCTCGGACCTCGATTTCGGCAAAGTTAGACCGAACACCATCGTGAGACGCATATTTTACAAGGAAATCATGAACTCCTTCAACGTTCGGAAAATGCTTTTGTCTCTTAGTACCCCTCCTCCGACTTTCCCACTCCTCTACGGTCATTGCGGAACGCTCATCCTTACTTATCATGCTCGGCTCGTAGCAGTTTATCTCGTAGTCTTTACGATCAGTGCGTCGGTATATGTTGATAACCATACTCGTTGACGGTATAGGGCTTGTCGGCAATACTATATCCCCCAACAGTGAATTCAATAAAGTCGATTTTCCCATTTTGGGACATCCGTATACTCCGATACTCGGGGCTTTACTCGACTCCTTTGTCAGATCGTAAAGTCGGATAATATCGGCATAGCGTTTCTTCATCTTAGGTTCATCAATACCATTCACCACAAGAGCAAAGGCATCCCGCAATTCATCCCACAGCTCGTCCAAGGGACTTACCTGTCCCCCGTTGTTCATAGAATCTGTCTCTCCTTCACTCATAATAGGTGTTTGCGAATTAACCGAGCAGTGACTGACTCCGTAGTGCTCTTTCTTCCGGTTCTCTTTCTTGAAGGAGTGCAGCGATATGCTGATTCTCTTCCTCAGCCTGAGCCTTAGCCTCCGGGGAAATGTCGGCAAGTTTTGCTTCGAGTTCATCAAGTATGGCACGACACTTAGCATCCGCATCGTCAATCTCCTGATGAACCTCTTTCACTATTCGTGCTTTACAATCATCAACCTGTTTTTGAATAGCATCCTTTGTATCCTTCAATGCCTTATCCACCTTTTGGGGAGTAAGAAGTTTCAATATGACACGACCTAAGGGACCAACTGATGCAACGGCGAGTAGAGCTATAGCGAGCGGAACGATCGCACCTACTGCAGCACCGATAAAAACATAGAAGTTAGATAAAGTCAGGAAGGCTGTTCCGATTCCTCCTCCTACTCCCAGTCCTTCCGCGAGTAAAATTCCCGCTTCAATTGCACCTGTTACAGCAGTCGCAACACCGGAAGCAGAAACGATCCAACCTGCGGTACCGACTACAGCGAGACCACCGAGGGAGCCCGGAATATTCAGCTCACTCATGTGTGTCCTGTATAGTTTTACTTCATCGTTGATGCCGCATCCTAAATCATTGATCAGTTTCTGCAATTTTGCGCTATGCTCCTCGAGATACCTGCTGATAGGCTCCTGCATAGCACATTTGAGAATTTGGTTCTGCGAAAATAGAGTCACTATAGTACGAATCATACCTTCTTTTTCAATGTATGCTACCATTTTTTCTTTCAGTACCGTGGAGAAGGAATCGATTCCCTCGACAAGCCGACGCGCACTATTGTCCCATTTTCTTTCAAAATCTGCAATCTTGCGTTCTACGCCCTTTCGGAATGTTTCGAAGTCTTTTTTCGCTGCAGCACAGTCCCCTTTAATCTTCTCGACATCAACATCTTGAATCTTTATAAACTCTTCATTAAATTTCTTTTTTTCATTCAGAGCCGCCTTGAGACGTGCCAATAAATTGAGAAGAGTATCACAAATGTTTCGACCGGTGCGGGACTCCGATGTAATGAAACTCTCGAGGTCTCTTTCAAGCTCATCTACGCCCCATGTTTTCCGCATTTCCGCTGCCTTTGCATCGTCACCCGCTTTCATAGCATCAAATACAGGTTTACAAGCAATGGGATAAAGTTTTTCGGGACGCGGTAAGCCGCATTTTACAATCATGTCACTCACATGCCGGAGTATCTTATCCCGATCTTCTTCCCGCTCGTCATCTATCATGGTCACAAGATAGAAGATACGCTTTTTCCCTTGGCTGTCCAATGCCTTCAAAATGTCCTGATCAGCGTCACTTAAGGGTTGATCCGCTATAGTCGTCATGATGATAGCGTCTGCGTGCGGCATAAATCGGAAAGCGACTTCTTGGTGGTGTTCCACGACGGCATCCGCCCCGGGTGTATCCACGAGGCAGCAGTCGTGTAGGCGGGGGAAATCGCCGAACACCTCCACACGGGAAAGCCCCTTATGGTTATCCTTGTTATTTTCTTCACGGATGTAATCCCCAATGGATGAGAGAGGAAAATCCTCTTCAATCTCTCCGTTTTTGAAGTAGGCATCCGCGCATTCGCGACCACGCTTTTTTGCATCGCACTCTTGGTTCATGTAGTGGACGACACCGCCGGTGCAAACCTTCCAATCGATCGGAGATAGTTTATCATCCCTGCGACCGAGCAAAGTATTGATGAGGGTGGATTTCCCGCGTTTCTGATTACCGACCACGGCGATGTTGAAACGCAGGTCTTGAAGCTGACTGAGCTGAAGTTCCAACTCTTCCGCGAGTTTCTCCTCCTTCATTTCCTTGGCGACTGCGATCCAGTTGTTGACATAAGAGCAGAGACGCTCCTTGTTTTCTTTGTATTTTTCAAACATAATTGTTGTTGTGTTAGCGTTAAGATATGAATATTAAAGTGTTTCCTGTAAAGATAATTTTTTGAAGCGAGCGACCATATCATCGATGACATCGCGGTTAATGGAGTCGCAGATGCGAGCGTGTGCATCACGAAGCCCCTCTGCCAGTTTTTGCCGGAATTCCTCGCGTGCCCTCCGTGTCGGTCCGAGTGTCCCCAAGATATCCATGAGTTTTTCCCCGAATTTGAAGCGATCCATGACGAAGAGCGGGAGAGCCACACTAGTCAACCACCCGAAGGGTCCCATCAGCAGGAGACAGGTCAGTGTCGCGCCCGGTAAAAGCATGGACCCGATCTTTTTGTAGGTTTCTTCGTTGACCGGTTTCCAATCGGGGGAAGGCATCGTGGCAAGAGTACCGACATCAACTCGGGCATCCGGAATATTTTGCTCGAAGTACTGAGCGATTTGCTGTACTTCAGCCTTGATGAAATGAGCCAAACCATTGCGGGCGGTTTCCATGATTGTGGCGGTGAACCTTTCGTTCATGTCGGTATTTTTAATAAGAGTTGTCAACTCCGGCATGAGGCTCTCATCGATGTACGCTCGCAGATGGGCGGAGAAGCGATCCTTCGCCTTATCCGCCAGTTTCTCCACTGCCTCAATTTCACGTTCTCGTTTTCTCTTCAGCAGTTCCCGCGCACGCATCTTTTCCTCCTCTTCCGCTTCTTCCAACTCCCGCCGCGCTTTTTTCCGCTCGTCCAACGTCCGACTCGCTTCCGCAATGGCCACCTCGGCATCGCGTGCCGCCGCAGTCGGAATCGACAGAGCTGCGCGTCTCCGAAGTTCATTCTTAAAACTTTCCGTTTCGTAGAGACTCGGATTTACGGCGGATGTCATGTAGACACAGACTCCCCGGAGCTGTTTCCTGTCGAAGTAGATGAGTGCTCTTTCCTTGATGTCTGAAAATACAGCTTTCTTATCCGCCACGAGGTCCGCCTTGTTGAATACGACTATGACTTGGTCACCGGTGATTTTTCCCGTAGCTCCGCTCAGGAATTCATCCTCTTCTTTGCTCATATCGGGTATTTTCAAATTCTTGACGAATACGAAAGCCGAGGAATGGGGTAGTTGCTCGAAACTGCGTTCATCGAACTGACTGTAGTCCAACCCACACGTGTCGACTATGCTCAGCCCGTTCTTCAAAAATTCATGCGGTAAGGTCACCAAAATTTCTCTCGCGCCCTGTAAAACAGGTGCCTTGGTATCTCGCAGGATGGTGAGGTCATCGAGCACCTGCACACTGTCATCCTGATAAAGTACTGTCATGCGTCGCGCTGTGCCGTACATGATAGTTGTCAGCACAGGTGTACACGGGAGAGGACTGACCGGCAGGAGTTCTTCGTCGAGTATGCAATTGATGAGACTCGATTTACCCGCGCTGAAAGTACCGGTTACCACAATGCGACGCAACGGGTCCGCTAATTTCTTTTCCAATTCATCGACAACCCCTTCGTCCGTTTGATCGAGGTCACGCCGGATAGCTTCGAGGTCTCCCCTGAATTTAGCATCGCTCGGGAGTCCTTCTGCTATTTGTTCTACCACCTTCGCTTCTACCTCCGGCGCCGATTCCTCCCCTTCTCCCTTCTCCCCCGCCGGCAGTATTGCCCGCAGCACAAGTGCCAAAATACCTATATCATCCAACCACCCGATGACCGGTAAAACATCGGGCAAAATATCCACCGGACACACAAAATAGAGGATAGCACCGCCCAAAAGGAGCAGGTTCCTTCCCGTAAGCAACCCCTGCCCCTTCGCATTCCCCGTATACAAATCTACCGCTTCCCGCAACTTTTTCCCTACCTTCGATTGACCGCCCAACCTATCTATAATCTTACCCGCCTTTTGCAACCCCTCCCCCATCTCGCGTTCATCTCCCGCGCGTGCCACCCAAGGTGACTGCCCGAATTCCTCAGCACTTCCCGGCATCTTGTCCATCTGTTTCATCTTAATAATACGTGTGTTATAAGGTTCATCCCATCGGTGTCCCCACCGTACGCACACCAGCTTATCTCATTTCTAATGCGATGTCAAGCATAGAATCGCTAAATCTCCTATTTTGTAGGAATCGCGTGAAATACGGCTCCGAATAACAAGACGGTTGCACTGACTTTTCGCACTCCGTATCAGAGAAGCATCACGCTAAGTGTAAATACTTAACGCGGCACACTATTGCTCACGGCATTAGAAAACCGATGCGCACCGATTTCTAGGATTTCTCGATCAAAAATCAAGGGAACATCTCCTCTCGTGCATCTTATCGCTTCAGCTTAGCATTCAACGTATCACAACATCACTGCCACACTCACTTTGATTTGAATATCTCTCGAAATTTATCCGCACCAAGCCGCCTTTCCGACCGATCAAGCGCATCCTTGACACATTCCTGTGTCTTCCGCGGTAGCAATATGATAATCTCAAAACGCGTTACTCTCTCTAAAAACAAGAAGCGCAGACTTCAACCCGTGTACCCCTACCACGCAATCCATCTCAAAATGTCCGATCTCCTCTCGTTTGTTTATCTCCCTAGGTCTCTCCTCTATGCTCTTTATGCCTCTGTTCGTGTGCTCAAGCCGCCTCTGCACAGGCTTCCGTCTCTTTTTTCGTGCCCACTGCACAAGCTGTTCAGCTGTTACTCCTAGTACATTGTTATATATATAGTTGTATATCGTCTGTTCCGAAAAGGGTACCTCGACTTCACGGCGTAGCAGCACCTGCTTAGCCGCATAGGGCGAGTATTTCAGTCCTTTCTCGCCCCTTCACTTCAGTGGTTCAACCGACTGCTTGACTAAGCCTATGTTACTACGATTCAGACCGGGTCCGTGCGCTGTTTTATTTATATCGGCATCATTCTGCACTCGTTCACAGGAATATACAATGTGCTCCCTATACTCTGTGTCTAAAGACATAACAAGATCGCACCTATGTTCACGTATAATCGTGGAGGGACTGCGGTTGAGTCACCTTGCAATTTCTCTACGGAAACGCCTTCTCGCAACCATCTTTCAATTTGCTGACGTTCCCAAAGTTAAGGTGCTTGCCTTTTTCCGGAGTCCCGGTGGGTACTCTGTTCCATAGGATGCTTTTGTTTCACCGGGCTATTATACTCCATCCCGGGATCGGATGCACTCTTTTTTGGCGCACCCACTGTGATGCATTTTATTTTACGACACACATCGGTTCGTAGCAATTTATCTCGTAGTCTTTACGAGCTGTGCGCCGATATATGTTGATACCCATACTTGTTGGACGGTATGGGACTTGTCGGCAGTACTATGTCCCCCAAAAGTGAATTCAATAAGTTCGATTTTCCCATTTTGGGACATCCGTATACTCCGATACTCGGTTCCTTATTTGACTCTTTGGTCAGATCATAGAGCTTGACAATATCAGCATAGCATTTCCTCATCTTGGGTTCCCTGATACGACTCTCTACAAGGGCAAAAGCTCCCCGCAACCTATCCGCAGTGTTTGATAATTTTTCGCCCATATTAGATAGTTTACGAATCAATCGAGCAGTAACTGACTCCGTAGTTCTCTTTCTTCCGGTTCTCTCTCTTGAAGGAGTGCAGCGATATGTTGATTCTCTTCCTCAGCCTGAGCCTTAGCCTCCGGAGAAATGTCGGCATATTTTGCTTCGAGTTCATCAAGTATGGCACGACACTTAGCATCCGCATCGTCAATCTGCTGACGAATCTCTCTCACTATTCGTGCTTTGCAATCATCAACCTGTTTTTGAATAGCATCCTTTGTATCCTTCAATGCTTTATCCACCTTTTGGGGAGTAAGAAGTCTCAATATGGCACGACCTAAGGAGCCAACCGACGCAACGGCGAGTAGAGCTATAGCGAGCGGTACGATCGCACTTACTACAGCACCGATAAAAGCATAGAAGTTAGGTAGAGTCAGGAAGGCTGTTCCGATTCCTCCTCCTAGTCCTTCCGCGAGTAAAATTGCCGCTTCAATTGCACCTGTTACAGCACTCGCAACACCGGAAGCAGAAACGATCCAACCTGCGGTACCGACCATTGTGAGACCACCGAGGGAGCCCCAAATATTCAGCTCACTCATGTGTGCATTGTATAGTTTTACTTCATCGTTGATGCCACATCCCAAATCATTGATCAGTTTCTGCAATTTTGCGCTATGCTCCTCGAGATACCTGCTGATAGGCTCCTGCATAGCACATTTGAGAATTTGGTTCTGCGAAAATAGAGTCACTATAGTACGAATCATACCTTCTTTTTCAATGTATGCTACCATTTTTTCTTTCAGTACCGTGGAGAAGGAATCGATTCCCTCGACAAGCCGACGCGCACTATTGTCCCATTTTCTTTCAAAATCTGCAATCTTGCGTTCTACGCCCTTTCGGAATGTTTCGAAGTCTTTTTTCGCTGCAGCACAGTCCCCTTTAATCTTCTCGACATCAACATCTTGAATCTTTATAAACTCTTCATTAAATTTCTTTTTTTCATTCAGAGCCGCCTTGAGACGTGCCAATAAATTGAGAAGAGTATCACAAATGTTTCGACCGGTGCGGGACTCCGATGTAATGAAACTCTCGAGGTCTCTTTCAAGCTCATCTACGCCCCATGTTTTCCGCATTTCCGCTGCCTTTGCATCGTCACCCGCTTTCATAGCATCAAATACAGGTTTACAAGCAATGGGATAAAGTTTTTCGGGACGCGGTAAGCCGCATTTTACAATCATGTCACTCACATGCCGGAGTATCTTATCCCGATCTTCTTCCCGCTCGTCATCTATCATGGTCACAAGATAGAAGATACGCTTTTTCCCTTGGCTGTCCAATGCCTTCAAAATGTCCTGATCAGCGTCACTTAAGGGTTGAACCGCCATGGTCGTCATAATGATAGCGTCTGCGTGCGACATAAATCGGAAAGCTACTTCTTGGTGGTGCTCCACAACGGCATCCGCACTAGGTGTATCCACGAGACAACAGTCGTGTAGGCGAGGAAAATCGCCGAACACATCCACACGTAAAAGTCCTTTCTGATTTTTCGGGTTGTTTTCTTCACGGATATAATCACTGATAGAGGAAAGGGGGATATCTTCGTCCACTCTCCCATTTTCGAAGTGGACATCCGCGCATTCGCGACCACGCTTTTTTGCGTCGCACTCTTGGTTCATGTAGCGGACGACACCGCCGGTGCAAGCCTTCCAATCGATCGGAGACAGTTTATCATCCCTGCGACCGAGCAAAGTGTTGGTGAGGGTGGATTTCCCGCTTTTCTGATTACCGACCACAGCAATGTTGAGACGCGGATTCTGTAACTCTCTGAGCTGAAGCTCCAACTCCTCCGCGAGCTTCTCCTCCTTCATTTCCTTGGCGACTTCTATCCAATTCTTGACGTAAGAGCAAAGACGTTCCTTGTTTTCTTTGTATTTTTCAAACATAATTGTTGTTGTGTTAGCGTTAAGGTGTGAATATTAAAGAGTTTCCCGTAAAGATAATTTTTTGAAGCGAGCGACCATATCATCGATGACATCGCGGTTAATGGAGTCGCAGATGCGAGCGTGTGCATCACGAAGCCCCTCTGCCAGTTTTTGCCGGAATTCCTCGCGTGCCCTCCGTGTCGGTCCGAGTGTCCCCAAGATATCCATGAGTTTTTCCCCGAATTTGAAGCGATCCATGACGAAGAGCGGGAGAGCCACACTAGTCAACCACCCGAAGGGTCCCATCAGCAGGAGACAGGTCAGTGTCGCGCCCGGTAAAAGCATGGACCCGATCTTTTTGTAGGTTTCTTCGTTGACCGGTTTCCAATCGGGGGAAGGCATCGTGGCAAGAGTACCGACATCAACTCGGGCATCCGGAATATTTTGCTCGAAGTACTGAGCGATTTGCTGTACTTCAGCCTTGATGAAATGAGCCAAACCATTGCGGGCGGTTTCCATGATTGTGGCGGTGAACCTTTCGTTCATGTCGGTATTTTTAATAAGAGTTGTCAACTCCGGCATGAGGCTCTCATCGATGTACGCTCGCAGATGGGCGGAGAAGCGATCCTTCGCCTTATCCGCCAGTTTCTCCACTGCCTCAATTTCACGTTCTCGTTTTCTCTTCAGCAGTTCCCGCGCACGCATCTTTTCCTCCTCTTCCGCTTCTTCCAACTCCCGCCGCGCTTTTTTCCGCTCGTCCAACGTCCGACTCGCTTCCGCAATGGCCACCTCGGCATCGCGTGCCGCCGCAGTCGGAATCGACAGAGCTGCGCGTCTCCGAAGTTCATTCTTAAAACTTTCCGTTTCGTAGAGACTCGGATTTACGGCGGATGTCATGTAGACACAGACTCCACGGAGCTGTTTCCTGTCGAAGTAGGTGAGTGCTCTTTCCTTGACGTCTGAAAATACAGCTTTCTTACCCGCCTTTTGTAACCCCTCCCCCATCTCACGCTCATCTCCCGCGCGTGCCACCCAAGGTGACTGCTCGAATTCTTCAGCTCTACCCGGCATCTTGTCCATCTACTTCATCTTGATAATATGTGTGTTATAAGGTTCATCACATCGGTGTCCCCACCGTACGCGCACCAGCTTATCTCATTTCTAATGCCGTGAGCAATAGTGTGCCGCGTTAAGTATTTACACTTAGCGTGATGCTTCTCTGATACGGAGTGCGAAAAGTCAGTGCAACCGTCTTGTTATTCGGAGCCGTATTTCACGCGATTCCTACAAAATAGGAGATTTAGCGATTCTATGCTTGACATCGCATTAGAAAACCGATGCGCACCGATTTCTAGGATTTCTCGATCAAAAATCAAGGAAACATCTCCTCTCGTGCATCTCATCGCTTCAGCTTAGCATTCAACGTATCACGACATCACTGCCACACTCACCAGCTTCTAAACCGTACTTCCACTCCAATTTCATTCATTCGTCGAAAATGTCTCGCTCAACGAGCTCGTCTCTCTTCACAAGGCTGCGTCAAATTTTGCTGATGCGTAACGTGCTCACAGGCAACGCAAATACAATTACCTACATGTCAGCAAGTGGAAAATGTGGATTAATGCCTGTACGGAATCTCCTCTGCTTGTATACAAGTAATGTAATTATTCTAAATGCTTTGCAGCAAATGTAATATGGTGTCACAATGTCAAAGCATCGCATCTCGCCTGTGTCATTCCGTCAAAACTGATGCAGCTCTTACTTACCTCAACCATCGTTGCTCCAATTAAAAAATATTTGAGACAGATGCGACAATGCACACGTCCACCTGCGCGAACGTCAGAGACTAGGAATGACCATCACACGCTTTCACGCTGCATCCTTCTCCCCTTTACCATCGCATCGCTTACTATTTTCCCCTTCCCACGGCATTCTTTACATGGTGGTATAACTTATCCCTTACTTTCCGCATCGTTCATCCTTGCTCTCACACTTCGGACAGCGTTCATATCCGTAATCGTTCCTTTGCAAGTCGGGCGAGTTTTTTGGTACGTGGTGTATGCTCACAACGTAGGTTACACATTTGGAAGAATTCATAGCCATCCAATAAGAGAAGCATGTGATTGCCAATTTCCCCGGACGACATCTCGGATATTCGCATCTATTCGCTCAAAACCATGTCTAAACCCAACTTTTTCTGCAAGGATTGACCATCCTAGAAATGGCGCAGGTTGTATCATCCAAAAAGTGGTTCTATTGGATGGCTATGGGAAGAATTAATTGGTGTGTATTTTAAGCTACTGTACGTCGAGTTTCCCATAATAATTTTTAGTCAAAAGAAAATTGTGTGATCAGATTCTTGCCGCTGTCGACTACAATTCAATGTTTTTTACCCACATCCAGCAAGCGACGGAGTTTTCGTAATTGATTGCTACATTATTCTTCTGTTTTCAACTGTTCCCTCTTACCACACTCCGGGCATGGCTTCGACACCTCGTACTTCCCTTTCCCTTTGCATGTTGAACAATCCTTTTTAACCTGCCCTTTACCACTGCATGATTTACATGGCAATGTGGTTTTCCGACTGCCTTTTCCATTGCATACACTACAATAAAACTGTATTTCCCCATCGCCTCCGCATTTCGAACAATACTTTTTCCCATCGCAAGTCGGGCATGTTGTCAATGCGCTAATCACCCACCAATTTCTCTCTCCTGTGCCCTTGCATGCGGGGCACTTACCCGTACGCCCACACGCGTAACAAGGTGCATTCGTACACCCACCCCCATGACATTTCGGGCAGGGGCTGTCAATCGCTACGTATCCTGTACCCCCGCAAGCCGTGCAGTTCACTGTAATGTGACCACTTCCGTTGCATGAAGCGCAGTCTATTTTTTCATCAATGATGCCGTCTCCTCCGCATGTTAAACACGAAGGTAAAACTATCTGTACCAATAAATACAAGAGGGATAAAGAAACAGCTACGAGAATGATGCGAAAAAGGATACGTATGATCCCTAAACCGTTTGTACCACCTGAGCTATTGTATGATGTGTTTTCCATAATTTTTTCTAG
>CAZJIH010000008.1:0-2044 GCA_964545935.1 uncultured Akkermansia sp.
CTTATCGGCGACACCGGCGCGGAATCACCGGAAGTTGCCGCCCGCCGTGAATTGCTGGAAGAAACCGGCTATGAAGCAACCGATATGCGCTTTCTCTACGATGGGCCCTCTTCCCCCGGACTCACTTCGGAATATCTTTCCTTCTTCCTAGCCACAGGCCTCATCAAACGCACCGAAGGCGGCGGTGTCCAGAATGAACGTATCACCGTACACCTCGTCCCCGAGGCATCTATCGATGCTTGGCTGGCTACTCAACGCGCCGCAGGTAAGGCTATCGACCCGCGTATCTATGCCGGGCTTTATGCTATCTCACAGGCAATGTGAGCGGCGACTTCGCGGCGGGAAACAAAGAGGGCAGCAAGAATGAAGTCGCTGAGCTGCGGAGTGCTGCTTGTGCTATGGGCATTGTGCGGCGGAACGCACGACGCCGTCGCGCCCGGCTGTTTCACTTCGTCCTTCGTACCTCGTACTTGATCACCCCGTGTCTTCCTGCCTCAAAGTCACCGCCCACCACTAAGCCTTTAATTTATTCGGGACAGATGTGGTTCTTCGTACCCCTCCTTTTGCCGGGGCTTGAAAGAAATTCGCATTTGTGGTATACTCAGCGCGGTGAACCAAACACACAGAAGGCGGACGATATCGGAACTTACGGATGTATTCATCGGTGGGCTTATTGTGTTTGTCTCACTATGCGCTTGGTGTTTTGCGTGTGAGAGGGAACACATCCTCGCGTACGGTTTGCACATCGTAGCAGCTGTGCTTGTTTGGCTCGATGCGCTGTATGTGTTGGCAAGCACCGGGTACAAGGTATTTTACGGATGGACATGGCATACACCCAGTCGGTGGGACATCCTGCGACTCCTGCTTGTACTCGTCAATAGCCTCCTCTTTATCGGGATAATCTGCCGCTTCCTGCCGGACTTTATTCCGTGGGGGATACCCTTTCTTTTGTGTATGGCGCAGGGGGTCTACTGCGTGATACGGTTAAAAACCGCGCTGGCACGCATGGAACCAGCACAGAAAAGACGGGTATCGTGGGAAATAATCGACATCTACACCGGCGTCCTCTTCTTTGCCGTCCTTTTTTATGCCGATTGTCTTGTGGAAGAACAGAAGTCCTTCATCGATATGCACCTACACATACTGCTGGCACTGCTTGTGTGGAGCAACATGCTGTATGTTGTGGTGCAACAGGTACGCCGCCGGATACGTGAAAAGAAATGGAAACTACCGGAAAGGAAAGACCTTTGGCGCTCAGGTTTTTTGTTAGCCGCGTCTGTACTCTTTTTGGGTGTAGTTGTGGATATTTTCCCACTCCGGGCTCTGTATTTCGGGGTACCACTGTGTATTATCCTCAGTATCTTTTCCTTAGCACGAATTGCGGACCTTGCCCACGATTTGCGTCCGGGGATCAATGAAATTTCGTATAGAGTCAAACGGTGGCGATCCACTTACATCTTTTTTTTGCTGATGACCGGGTGGGTGTTGGCGACTTCGGTGCCGCTTCTCATGCCGAACGCGCATAGTAAGAGTTTATCCTTCATCGACGCACTGTTTACCTGCGCGAGTGCCACATCCATTACCGGACTAAGTTGCATCAACGTAGGACAAGACCTCGACTGGGGCGGTCAGTTCATTGTTATGCTGGATTTTCAAATCGGTGCCATCGGGGTAATGACTTTCATTTACTTCATCATGATGGTGATCAGCAATCGCTTGAGCACCGGAGAAAGTCAGGATTTAACCGCCACGTGGGAACAGAGTAACCAAGCTAACATTTGGTCACTCCTCAAGATAGTAGGCGGCGTAACAGTTTTAATAGAAGCGGTCGGCGCAGTGCTGCTTTATTTTTTATGGCAAGGAGTAGTGCCCCAAGAACATTTACTTTGGTATGCTATATTCCATTCTATCTCATCTTTTTGCAATGCCGGAATCACACTATTTCCGGACAGTCTAGCGACGGAAGGGATAAACACGTGCTACGCGGCCCAAGTGGTTATGATGTTGCTCATCATGGCCGGTACACTCGGATTCGGTATCTATC
>CAZJIH010000008.1:2144-36563 GCA_964545935.1 uncultured Akkermansia sp.
ATGAAGCCTTCGCGCGATTAAAAGAACGCCTATGCGGTCGGAAGTCGATTCGTAGTATCTATCATGAAGCCTTCGCGCGATTAAAAGAACGCCTATGCGGTCGGAAGTCGATTCGTAGGTGGAGTACATACTCGTGGTTGGTTGTACGCGTGACGGGAATTGTCCTGCTCGGCGGTACCCTCATTTTAGCACTCATCAGCCTGCTCGAACGCGCCGACCATGAAATCAGTTTTTGGGAATGTATCTGGAATGCCGTAGGACGCTCAGCGGGATTTAACCTCTCGGATATTAATCTGTATGGTCCTGTGTACAAACTATTTATATGTGTACTCATGTTTGTCGGTGGGAATCCTACCGGTACAGGCGGAGGAATTTTCGCGCCGGTAGTCGCTCTTTGCGTACTGGAAATATATCGAATTTTACGTGGCCAGCGGGATGTGCAAATGCACGCACGATGCATTGCCCGCGCTACCGTGGAACGAGCCATGGCTACCGTGGTACTCTCGATAATATGGATCACCGTCATGACGATGTTGTTATTGATGTTTGAAGAGTGGAAAAACGGTATGGAAGGAATAGCACAGGGGCATGTTAAAATATTTGACATGCTTTTTTTGGAAGTCAGTGCCTTTACAACCACCGGATATTCCCTTACAGACTTAGCTGACATCTCTACCGCGTCTAAAGTTTTACTTTCGGTGAATATGCTTTTCGGTCGCATGGGAATGTTTGCTTTCATGCTACTCTTTGTTACACCTAAACCCCCGCAACCTTTCCGCTACCCGGAAACTAATCTTCCACTTAACTAATTAATTTTATGGCACACAAAACAAATTTTGTCATCATAGGCATCGGACAATTCGGGAAGGCATTAGCTTTGCTCCTGAGGAAACACGGATATGAAGTAACCGCCGTCGATAAACGAAAAGACGCGATAGACGGCGTAAAAGATTGGGTAACCGTACCGCAAATTGGGGACGCGACAAGAGATGATGTGTTGGATAGTTTAAACATGAGAGAAAATACGCACGTGATAGTAGCGGTAGGGGAAAGTTTTGAAAATGCGCTCCTTGTGGCTGCGCATCTCAAAATAAAAAAGAAGGTAGATGTAAAAAATATTCACGTACGGACGGTTAATACGCTGCAAAATGAGATGCTTAGATTGTTGGGGATCCCGGACTCGAACCTGTTTCGCGTTGAAGAAGAAGCAGCGCGTCGCCTCGCGCCGCTCCTCATAAACCAAGAGTTTATCAGCCTTAAAAGTATCGATTCCACGCATTCCCTCGCGGAGGTTCGTCTGCCGGAACTTTTAGTCGGTAAAACTCTCATGGAAAGTGAATTACGGTCGAAATATCATCTTAATCTCATCACCGTACGCAGAGGAAATGCCCCTTCGAGTGAGCCTGATGATGAAGCAACAATACAACCGGAGCAACCTGTTATCGGCACACCGGAACCTTCCATGGTCTTTCAACAAGGTGATATCCTCGTACTCTTCGGCAAAGAAAGTGACATGAAAAAGTTTCTTGAAGAATTTCCTTCTACCTAATGGACACCCCTTCACCGCGTTTTCGTATACCCGAGCAAACCTTCGCGGGGTATATCTTTGATTTGGACGGCACACTCGTCGACAGCATGCCCCTGCACTACCGGGCTTGGAGGCAAGCTCTGCGTGATGCCGGCGCAAGTGAAGACGTATTCCGGTGGCAGGAATTTTTAGCCCATGGGGGAATGGCAGCTGTGGATATTGTACGCGATCTCAACAGCAAATACGAGATGAACATGCTGCCTCAGCAAGTCGCTCAACATAAACGAGATATTTATGCTGAGCTATTAGAACGGGAAGAGCTACCGACCATTCCCGAAACGATTGCGCTCGTGCGTGATCTGCGATCTCGCGGTATTCCGTACGCCATCGGAACCGGCAGCGCACTTGCCGGCGCTCTTCAAACTCTCCGCGCGGCTCATATCGATGACCTCTTCCCTATCATCGTTACCCCGGAAGATGTACCACACGGTAAACCCGCTCCGGATATTTTTCTTAAAGCAGCCGAGCTCATGGGGGTACCACCGTCGGAATGTATCGTCTTTGAGGATGCTGAACCGGGACTCCGTGCCGCCGCAGCAGCCAAAATGAACCGCTGCTCCTACCACCCACCGCTTTTACGATCTTAGATTTACGATTGACGATTGCAAAAGCTAGTGCGCTCCATTGCGCGTATTAGGAGATAAAGTTAGTTACGAAGCAAAGCTGAGGCGTACCGCATGCGTTGCTTCCCGGCTTCGCGGCGTAAAAAATCCTTGCGCCACGGCAGCGCCACTATTCTCAATCAAAAATCTAAAATCAAAAATCAAAAATGCGGCAGGGAGGCGGGGTGGTGGGCATTGCGGTGGGCATGGAGGGTCTGCGGTTCAGCTTCCGCGCAGACGTATCCACGCGGAAGCCTTCATCTCACTTTTGACTATCAGAAATTGACTCGGTAGCCTAAGGTCGCGTTCGTGCTTACCCAATTGTCGCGCCACTCCAGTGAGGCGTCGGCAAATATGCTACCTGATTGCGCATCGATGGGGATGCTGATACCGATACCAGCTTCGACACCCACGGCACCGACCTCCGCGCTCTCCACTTCAGCGCGTGATGCGTGCTTGACGATGGCGTTCTCCACCGTCCCCGAGCGGTCTCCTATATCCGTCTTCACCAACAGGCGTCCCTCCAGCACCGTCGAGCGATTAAAAGCATTCGCACTAACGGCTGCCTGTACCCGGGCACCAACTCCGAGGGTCAACACGGTCATGTCCATATCATCCGCGTCCACTCCCGCGTCGCTCCCGGTTTCCGTGTACCCACTCAGCTCTACGTGCCGCAATTCTACATTGGCTATCGGTTGCAGAGCAACGGTGCCGCGTTTGTTGACGAATCCCGTGTACCCCACCTCGTACATCGCTCCGAAGGCACAGCCATCCGTGCTACCATCCGTCCGGTAACTCCCGCCGCCGTAGTTGACTGTACGATTGAGACTGACATCCGCTATCCCCCCGCTTACCACAAGGGTATGAATCCAAGCACCGTGTGCCAGACGCGCAAAGGCGCTCAGGTAATACGTATCCATATCACCCGATGCGCTGTCCGCCGAATCCGGTTCCAAATCCCCGTACATCGCCGTGATCGCCAGCCCCATGGTCGTCGTGCGCGAGATATCGACATCTACACCCACCGTGCCGCCCCAATTGTGCAAGGTGAAACCGGGAGCCAGTCCATCCGCGTCCAGTTTGTGGTACGCGCCCTCCGCGTTCAGCCATGCATGCCACAGTGGGAGCTCGTCGTATCCATCCGTCAGAGAATCCGACGCCATAGTGGTGGTACGGTTACGTATGGCGGTGAGTTGACGGTGGATATCTTGGGAAAGCGCCGGTGCGAGGGTGGAAATAGCGGAGCCTGCCGCGGCTGAGAACGTACGGTCTAATCCGGCTGTTGCTTGAGTATCCATACACTGCACGAGCGAATTGATTAATCGGGCGTAGTCGGAAGATGGATCTTGGAACATGGCAAAGAAAGCTGCCTCGGGAGTTATATCCCGAAGAGATTCCCAAAGCATCTCCGCTCCCGCATGCGCATTCTTCCCCGCACCCGGTATCGCTCGTTCAAATTTATTCTCCGTAGCCTCACTTGTCGTGAGTTCAACCTCCTTGTTCTTCGAATTGACAGCGAGGTGGTGGTCTTTCAGGAAGTTACCCAAGCCGGTGAATTTGAAATGCTTCGCGAGGGTCTCCGGGTCGGTCGGTAAGCCATCAGCTAGGGTAAATCCGGTACCTATCGGACCATCCGCTACCGGACCGTCACTGTGAAATTCCACTGTCCCTTTTTCCTCTCCCCACCCGGTAATATTGCCTTGCACTAAAGCGGTATCGAGTCCCTTCTCGCCGTAGTCCAGTTTCAAGCGTCCGTCCTCCCCTAAGTTGACATTCCCGAATTTGAGAGTTCCGTCTCCCACATTCACATTCAGGGTAGAACCCGCTCCCAAACGCACACCCATCCCTGCCGAGGATGTCACTTTGTCCAGCGTAAAGGTCGCTCCTTCCACCACAGCAAGCGTACCGGCTCCCTTACCCGAGCTTTCCAGCGTACCGGTGAATGTGCCGCCGCCGACTGTTAATTCCCCGCCCTCCGCTGTCTTTAGTGTACCAGTACCATTCAATGCCGGTAGTGTGCTCTTGCTCGTCCCCAAATCCAGCACGGCATCTTCCATCTCAACACCTACACCTGTGATGCCCTTGTCGCCGGTAAAGGTTAAATCGGCACCTTTTTCGAGGTACAACGTTCCTCCGCCCTCGCCGCCGATCATTTCCGTATTTGCCAAGGTACTTTCTCCGCTCAAGGTAAGCTCGGCTCCTCCGGAAAGTTTTACCTCCGCGCCCTTCGAACCGTCGTCCGTCATGCCACCGATTTCTGTCATCCCATTTTCCAGCAACAACCCGCGTTCTTTGCCTTCGACCGGGTCGCTCTCGTAGGCAAAGACTAATCCACCCTTCATCTCATTTTGCTCCCCGAGTAAACGCAGGGAACCTTCCTCTATCCGAGTCTCGCCGTCCGATACCGTAAAGTTGTCGCCTACCGTCAAAGTTCCTTCCCCCGTTTTGGCTATATTCACTCCTTCATCGGCAGTAATACGTCCCAAAAAGGTTGTATCCATCCCTTCCACCGTGTTACCTCCGAATTCCGGATACGGCGGGTTGACTTCCGCGACATCCGCCACCGAATTGTCGAAGGTAAAGGTGACACGTCCTGCGGCTTTCTCACTCTTTTGCAGGGTCATCGAACTCCCGCGTCCACCCAGTACATTGGGCAGTTTAGCATCGCCGTCGGTGGTAAAGGAGACACTTCTTCCGGTTCCCACCACCACCGCTTTCATGTTCTTCAACATCGCGGCATCCACCGCTCCATTCAATTTTTCCGGTACCACAAAAACATCTCCTACATCCCCGGTCAATTTGATGTTGCCGCCCTCATCTCCGACGCTAAATCCCTTTGTAAAGGCACTGAGTTGTTCAAATCCCACCAAAATCTCGGGGGCAAGATTTTTCATATTCAGCGTACCACCTTGAAGTACATGCAAATATGCCATACCGGGTGCAATGTTGCTCTCGGTTTCACTGAGTACGGTAATTATATCCGCCGCAAGTGCACTTATGTCTAAGGTTACGGCTGACTTGTTACTCGCATCCGCATTGAGCTTAAAGTTTCCGCCTTCCTTCCCGACAATGAGCGCGTATTTTCCTTCAGCCGGTGTCTCGGTCGCGCTTAAATTATCGACAGAAAAGTACAATGTGAGCTTATGATTCGCATCCGCCGTATAGGTACCGGTAACATTTTTCAGCTGCCCGCCGTCGTTGATGGTAATGTTGCTCAACTGTCCGGCATCCATACCATTTACATCGACCACGCCTCCCGGTGGAGTCGCTACGGCAGCATCCCGCAAAGCGGCAAGCGCTATGGGAGATGCGGTCGCCGTGTCTACGTTGATCGCGCAGTCCTCCGATGCCTTCAACCCTCCGCCCGCCAATGTCACGTTGGCGAGGGTAATGGTACCGGTTGCTTCGATACCATTCCACGTAATATGATTGTCTGCATCTCCTAAGGTGATACCCTCGCCCGCACCGCCGTCCAACTTTGTACCGCTGCCGCTGTCCGCATTCTGTGAGGTCACAACCAACTTTCCGACTCCCCCGTTTTTCAGTGTGAGACCTGTTCCGCTCACTTTGCCGTTAAAATGTGCAACATTCCCACTTTCCACCTTTACTTCGAATATACCGCTGCCGGTTGCAGTTGCATTGACATTGCCGGCAGCTGCTTCTTCACTCAAGGTAATTGTGCCGGTACCCGTATTCCATATGCCGGTAAACTCGGATACAGCTCCGGTAATCGATATCGTTGCACCCTGCTCCGTTGCCGCAATAGTTCCCGTACCGACCATTTTCCCATTGAATGTCGCTTTCCCGGCAATGTTTACCTTACCGGTTTCATCCAAAGACACACCATTTTTTACAGTGAGCTCCACATCCTTCGCAAATGTCAGCTCAGCATTTTCTACCCGGAGTCCATCCTGCCCTTTTATTGTAAGGCTGTGCAGGTTACCGTCATTGGATTGAAAGTTAAACTTTGCTTGGGTTTGGGGATCGGTACCTTTGACTTCAAAAGCGCCGGTTGAAATATTTTTGGCAAGTCTGACATCATGAGGAGCATCATTTGCGCTCAGAAAGTGTACCGCTATCCCGCTTTGCCACCCCGATTCTTCCCCTTGCCCGTTCTGTTCGGTATGGAAGTCTTCCCCTTCACCACCCCATACGAGCTCATCTGAACCGCTATCGCCCCAATACAAATCACCTTCCACTTCATCTGCTACCACTAAAGCTCCGCTTTTGTCGACTACAATAACGCCGTCCGCCGGATCGATCGCATCAACTGTTACATCGAAGATATCTGCCCAAGCTTCATTCCAAATCCCATCTGAAGTATCAAAAAGTTGGTAGCCTCCGTGTTCCGCATTGAAAGTTTCTAAAGTTGGGGAACCTGTAATCTTAAGATTAATTTTGTCGCCGGACACACCACTTTGTCCTGCTCCGGTAATTTTTAGCTGAACTCCTTCACCGAACTGTACCTGTAAGGTACCACTCCCGCCGATAAGCCCACCCAACGATAATACACTATCCTGCCCCCAAACGAAGGTTCCGTCACTGAGATTGAGTGTGGCACCGGAAAGATTACCCGCCTTGGAAGTGACTGTTGAACCGTCACTTACTTTCAGTGTACCGGCGTCAGTTGCAGAGAATCCGCTCTCTAGGGTTACATTCCCCCCACCGGTGAAGTCTAGGGTTCCTCCCCCGGCGGTAAATGCCTTGGTCAGGGTGGTGGTTATACTTTCCGCTGTTTTGATGGTCAAGGTGTGACCTTGGGCATTCAGCGTGCCGTCTAATGTCTTATCCTTCGTTTTTATACTTACTGTCGTGTCTGCTTCCGCCACGATATTCCAATCCACATCTTTTCTGAACGCTTGCTTCCCCGATTGGTCCTTATCTTCCGTTGGATCATCAAGTACCAGTGCACCATCGTAATCCCCTGTACCATTCCCGGCAAGATGTAGTGTATTATTATCGTGCTTAGTTTTTCCCAATGCTCCGGACTTATCTACCAGTGCATTTCCCTCTTCTACCCATATATTCTGAAAGTTACCGAGTCCATGCTGAGTTGCATCACCCATTTCCGCAGTAAACCTAAGAATAGATGGCGTATCGCCGTCAACACGCAAATAAAGATTTCCGATAGTATGTTGGGCGCGTGTATCATCATCGTCATCTTCCAAATTTCCGGTAAATGCCCATAAAATTCCGCTACCACTTTTGCTATGCTCATGGTCACCGATCCCTTTCAACACTATGCTACCATTTCCGTGTGCCACTGTCGGACGTTTGTCAAACTTTGTAGCAGTTTTCCACCCATGCTCAGCATTTGTACCACCGAATTGCTCGCCGGTAAGCACTAACTCCGTACCCTCCCCAAGTTCTATGTCTCCAAATTGTAACAAGCCTCCGGAATTTTGTGTCGTTGCACCCACCGTCACTGTTGTCCCTTTTCCCAGCAATTTCAGTCCCCCACCAAGTGTTATCCCCTCTATCTCGCCGAATGTAACATGGGCTTCCTGCCCCTCTGAACCTACAGTTACCAATCCGCTGGGTGTCAAACTCCCACCGGTAAATGTCCATGTACCGGATGTTACGTTCATGGTAGCAGGGGATACCTTGCCATCAATGGTGATCTCTTCGCCTTCTTTGTCACCCTGTTTGGAAAAAACTGCCTTGGACCCATCTACCCATGGATTATTGTCTTCCCCCCAATTGCTGTGTGATGTGCCCCAGTGATTATCTCCGTTGGCTATATTCCATGTATTATCTACCGTGTTGTTGATCACGTTGATGTAGCCATTCTCGCCCCAACCGACACTGTAAATATCTGATTCGGTAAGGAAAGTCACGTTCTGCTTACCCCATTGTCCCCCTTCGAAGAGTTGGTAGGTGTGTTGGTGTTCGTTGTATACATATTCCAAGAATGCCTCAGTGAGGGTAATGGTCAATTTCGCTCCCTCTGCAGAGGTAATTCCGGTTGCTCCCAGCAGCAGCTGGGTATAGTTACTTCCACCCAGTTTGAGATTTGCGTTCCCCTGCAAGTTGATCGCACCGAATTGGAACTCTGCGTCAAGACTCCCCAAATCTAAGGTAGTCCCCGCCGCTAGTACCAAGCCCGTCAACGAACCTTCACCCGTCCAACCGGTCGCCGTAAATGTCCCTCCATTCAATTGCAGTGTACCGCCACCGCTATTCACGGTCACTCCGGTGCTCAACGTTCCACCCTGTAGAATAAAGGTTCCACCGTTAAATTGTAATCCCCCACTTACTGTAACACCGGTGTTTGTTTCGCTCCACTTCAACGTGCCTCTTTCCTTCAAGTTGATGTTTTCTATGGCAAGCGATGGGGACTGATCTTCACTCAGGGGACTATTATCAAAGGTTAACTTCGCGGTATCGGTAACTGTCAGTGTACCAACTGTGTTTACACCTTGTATGACTATCCCTTCCCCGGTCAATTCTAATTCTCCTAAATTATTCAGGTTCCTCACATTTTGTCGCCCGGCTTCCTCCCCTTCTATGCCCTTAACGTGTAATTTAATGCCCGCTCCGAATGCGATATTCGCACCATCGAAAATCACACCCACATCTCCCATGTCACCGGACATATCAATGGTTAGTGTCCCTGAACCATTTACGCTTAAAGGCGAATTCTTATGATTATTTGTCCACCCATCGTCATCATATCTGTGATGATTCGGCGTCCCGTCTTTGTTATCTGTGTACATGTACCCGGTTGTTACAGAAAGCTCTGCGCCATCACCTATCTCTATGCTGCTATCTTCTTCGAGGAGAAGCTGCACTCTGGACCCAAAAACTGCTGTATTCCCATCTTCTATATGAAGCTTGCCGTATACGGTGATAGTTCTAGTGTCTCTCCCCTCTCCGTCCACAGGTGCCGGCGAAAAAGTAAATATGCCACCATTGCCGTTGATGGTAAAATTACCCACCGAGACACTCTCGACTGTGACTGCTTTATCACCGCTTTCCGTGGCAGTCATCGTCACATTGTCACGGTGGTGGAATGTTTGTTCATCTTGCCACCCCACACATTTATTTTTCCATTCAAATTCTGCGTCAGCTCCAGCTTCCCAGACAACATCCTTACTCTCCTTGTAGCGTAATACACCGTCTGCGCCCAGTTCTACAGGTCTGCTGAGACTGTCAGGAACTTTTACATCGTCAACCAAATCCTTTTCCACTAACTCCTTTAACCATTCCGGATTCCCCGTAAAAAGTGTGTAGCCGTCATCTCCTATCTGTTCGTCTGTGAGACCGCTTATGTTGAGTTCAAAATAGCCGTATTCTTCATTGATTCCAGCGAGATTTTCTATACTTATAGTCTCATTATTGGTCACGTTAACTGATAGGATCAGAAATCCTACACTGGAAGTAAGCGTTCCCACAGATAAAGATCCGGAATCGACAGTCAATATCATCCCATTGAGAGTAAGGGATTTCAACGTGCCGTCAAGTTTACCGATGTGCACTCCCCCCATCATTGCGCCGGCAGTTATACTGACATCCCCTAACACTTTGAGCGTACCACCAAGAGTTATGTCCCCTGTGGCTACCAATGATGTAGTTCCATCTTGAATCCCGAGGGTCACGTCAGCGCCCGAACCGGAACTACTTATCCCACCAACTTTACCTCCGTTAGTCAATGTCAAGGTGCCTTTGCTACTACCTCCAATCGTCAACTCGCCCGCACCCTGTATACCGGAAAAGGTTAAATCCGCCGAAATAACGTCTCCGGCATCAGAATTAGAATTCCCGAAAGAAATTGTGGCATCTTCCACAACCTCTAGACTCCCGGTTGCGGTAAAATTCTTAGACACTGAGAAAGCCGCTACCGAACCACCTTTATCACCACTGGCTGTGCCGATATGAATATTGACCTTCCACGTGCTTTCCTTATCTACCGAGAGACGTGCACCACTAATGTAGATGTCGGCTATTTGATCTGAAAAATCCGTTGTTTCATCGATAATGTAGTGACCATGTCCGTCCAGCCATAGGTTCCTGAATGCTCCTACTCTTTGGAAGGTGAATTCCTCGCTATCGGCGTGGTACTTATAATTCGTGCCATCCTTCCCCCAATCTGCGGATCCTGACCAAGTCAGTTTCAGATCCGCATTCTCAGCACCAGCATCGAACACTAGGTTATCCCGACTATCTTGGGTCGGATCATACGAGCTTGTTTCCTCCAAATCCAAACCCATGCTCATATCCACGACTGTGCTTTCTGTGATGTTCATATTCTCAGACCACTGCGTGGGAGATCCCCAACTCCTACCATCAGGTAGTGTAGGACCCGTAAACTCTGCCCTCGCCTGCTGGGACAGGAAGACGAGAGTCACCGTACCGGAAGCGACAGTGACGGGCAGTGCGGTAGACAGTGAAAGCGCGGCAAGACAAGCTAAAAGTGCCTTACGGAGACCATTAGGGAGATGAAGTTTCATAATCTGATAATCATTTGTTTGAGACGCAAAGGAACCCACGACTATTCGGTCGGAAAGCTCCCTCACCACCTGTTTCCGAAGCCAGTATATCTCATTTTTAATGCGGTGTACTTTAGCATTTTCCTTAATGCTTCATTGTGAGTTCATAATGGTCCCCTTTCTTTCCAAATATGTCATGTAACTCCCTCTGTTTTTACTCCCTTCATTTGTCCTAATTTACTTTTTTTCAGTCAAAATGCAATTTTTTTGTGGACACCGCATTAAAAATACGATGCGCATGTGGTTTCCCGCGGTTTTGCGGCGAGACTTCGCACACTGAGTCATTTCTCAACGTCAGATAGTCATTCGCCCGCAGAACATCGGACTTGACAGAGGCGCGTAGAAGGGATACAATGGAGGGTGTTAGGCGAGAGGGGACTGTGTGAATAATAACTATAAGACTATGAATACAATACAGAAATATATTATAGCGGGGGTAACGGGTATCTTGATGGGTGGAGAGATGGTCTATTCGGACGTATTTGTTGACACGGAGGATGTGCTGAAACCGTATTTCAAGGCAGGGATTGACAGTGAAGATATGGAATTGGACGCAGAGATAGCGAGTGCGAGTCCTGAGCTACTCAGCAAGGCAGTGGATGCAATGATCGAACAAGCGAAGCAGATCAGGTTTGAGTACAGCATCTTCCCGCGATTATTCGAGGTGATAGGCTCGAGTCAGGAGATTATATACCGATGTGTAGAAGCAAAGAATGACGGACGCGACCCGTACATCACCTATTTGACCGGTTTGTTGCAATATCGTGGGAATGGGTATTGGAATGGTGAGGATGGACACGGACCGGCTGCCGGTAAGACAGAGAAGCAGATAAAAACCGAAGCCATAGCACTCATACGGAAGGCTGCGGCAGCGGGGGTAAAGGAAGCCGAACGCTTCTTAGAAGTCAATAATTTGAAACCGCACCCCGGCGAAAATCCTCTGCGGACAAAGATGCGTACGATGAGTGCGGCTCAACTTGAACGTAGTGCAAGGGAAGCACTGCAAAAAGCAATGAAAATGGGATACTACAAATCCGGATTGCCGGAATTTTTTGAAGCATGCCCGGAGCACCGACGAAAGGAACTTTACGACATACTTAACATCCTTGTGCTCGATGATGATTACGTGGGCTTCGTTACAGCGACGCTCGATTATATCGACTATCACGATGAGATGGACCATGACTCAGCTATTGAAAGCATACGCGAGGCGGCTGCGAAGGGGATGCAAGATGCCAAAGATTGGTTGAAAAGGAACAATTTGGGAACCGAAGGAGCATCCGATGCCGGCGTAAGTACGCCGCAAACTTCGAGTAAGACAGGGTCATCCGGCAAAACGGAAAGTGCACCTACGGTTGAAGATCGCAGTGATTTGCAACCCCTGATCGACCGTATGGCTGCCCTGCGTTGTCGAGAAGCTACTTCCGCGCTGTATCAGAGGCGTCTGCTTACACTTCTGCCGATGATTCGTGACGGTGCGTCGGTGGACATCACCCTGCCGGAAACCAAGGGCAACACCGCTCTGCACTACTCCTGCGGTATCGGAAGTTGGAGTATCACGAAATGGCTTGTGGAACACGGGGCAAATGTAAACGCGGTCACCAACAAGGGTATGCGACCGCTGGATTGTGTAGGAGCGGATAACGCGCAACGCATAAAAGCACTTCTTATATCACGGGGAGCCGTACGAGCACGATGATGAAACATAAAATTCTATTTTTCCTGCTATGTCTGCTGATGTACCTTCTGCCGACGTCGGACGCGAATGATTCGGTGATACTTGACATCGGGCACTCCATGCAATCACCGGGAGCTGTATCTCCTGACGGCAAATTGAGTGAGTGTACCTTTTGGTATAAATACGCGGGCGAAGTGAAACGCGTGATCGAAGCCGCTGGCTACAAGTGCATCGTTTGTAACCGCAGCTCAGCGCCTACACGTGAGCCGTATGCATCCGTTGCCGAGCGCGTGGGTGTGGTACATCTCAATAAACCGGACACCGGTATACGCTACCCATCCGTGTATTTCCCGGATCGCATCGGTGCCGGTATGGTAAGTGCCGATTTCGGTATAGAGAAAAAACCTGCCTGCATGGTATTTTTGCACCTTAACAGCACATCCGGTTGGCTGAAATCGCCTGTCCCGGGTCTCATCATTCACAACCGTGTATACGGAAAAGCTCTCGGCGAATCTCTGCAACAGGCTTTCACCCAAGAACTCTTCGACCGTCCCGGCGGTGTCTCTAACGGCGGTAAAGGCTGCCGTACAATCATCCGTTACCGCAAAGAAGAGACCGCTTCCGGTTGGCTGAATGCGCTGGATGACGCGGGTATTCCCGCGGCTGTCATCGAAGCCCTCTACATCAATAATCGTGCCCATGTAGCCTTTTTACTTACCGATGCCGGCGCGAAAAAGGTAGCGCAAACGGTTGCGCACGGAATCATTAATTGGATGAATTCCCGCCCCGCAGGTTAGGAGACAGACCGTATGACTTTGTTCGCCGTCCTTCGTACTTGTAAAGCACCCGCTTAGCGCGAAACTGCCGTTCCTATCGGTTCAGTCTTGCCAATGGAACGGATCGGGTATAGAATAAGCGGCGGAGGTATGAAAGAGCTACGAGAGATATTATTTGACGAGATATTAGAAGCGCGGCAGCGTGTATATGCTGTAGGTGCGGTGACGCCGCTGCAAAAACTTGATTTACCCGGGATAGACGCGGAGGTATATGTTAAACGGGAAGATTTAGGCCCGATCAAAGCATACAAGTGGCGCGGCGCGTACAATTGTATGGCGAAGCTCAGCGCGGAGCAACGGGCGGGGGGGGTAGTAGCGGCCAGTGCCGGGAACCATGGGCAGGGGGTAGCGCTCGCAGCGGCAAAACTCGGGTGTAAAGCCTATATTTTTATGCCGCGTTCGACTCCTATTGTTAAGCAGAATGCCGTACGCATGCACGGAAAAGAACACGCGGAAATCATACTGACGGGAGATTCATACGACGCGGCGGCGGCAGCAGCACATGAATTCGCACATGAGCGCAGTTTAACATTCGTGCATCCGTACGATGATCTTTCGACGATGGGGGGACAGGGTACTTTAGCGGATGAAGTGGTAATGAGTGGAGTCGGAGCCTTTGATCGGATATATTTGCAGATCGGGGGCGGTGGGTTAGCCGCTGGATGCGCGTGTTGGTTTAAGAGATTTTGGTCGGATTGTCGGTGCATAGGGGTAGAAGAAACAGACCAAGCCTCCATGAAATCGGCGGTCGAATGCGGGCAACGACGGGAACTGCCGTATGTAGACGTTTTTTGTGATGGTACTGCCGTACGCATAGCCGGCGAAAATACCTTTCCGTTGTGTCGTGAATTACTTGACGGATATGTAACCGTGAGCAACGTAGAAGTATGCCAAGCTATACGGGCTGTATGGAATAGTTTACGTGTAGCCCCGGAACCTTCCGGTGCTATGGGTCTGGCCGCTTTTATGCAGGAATGGGACCGCGGACTTGTGCAGGCAGGTGAAAAATGCTTAGTTATTATCTCCGGTGCCAACATGGACTTTTCGCAGCTCGGGGTAGTGGCATCGCGTGCCGGGGTACGGGAAAGTAATAGGAAATTGCGATATTTACGGATACCGATGCAGACGAAACGCGGACAGATACTCAAATACTTAGAAAATATACCGGAAGGGATACAGTTGATGGATGTACAATTCGGACGTATCGACTCTGAGTTACAATACCCGGTGTTCGGAGTTCTGGGAACTGACGCGCAGTTTGAGGAAATACGCAGACGCCTCAGCACACACGGTATGGAAGCTCAGGATGTAACCAACGATGAAGATGTGGTATTTCGCATGATATCGTACGATCGTGTCCATCTGAACCATCCGGTATTTTTCGGTATCGAATTCCCGGAACGACCGGGCGCTTTCTTAGAATTTATGCGAGTGATGGGAGAGTACTCTAACCTATGTTACTTTAACTATCACTACTCCGGCGAATCCGTGGGACGCGCCTTGGTAGGGCTGGAATTCGCGACACGAGAAGACCGAGACATCTGCCGCGCTCGAGCAGAACAAATGAAGGGGACAACCATTCAGCGTATTCACGAATTGAAAGATGATGTACGTCGGCGAGTACTCGGGCGGATGAGTCCGGAGAAAGGAATATGCTGATTCTCGCGTCCCAATCTCCGCGTCGGCGTGACCTCCTGCTGCGGGAAGGTTTGAGTTTCTGCATCATCACACGTCCGATACAGGAAATAAACGACGCAGAGATGCCGCCGGAAGAACTCTGCGCGCATAATGCATCCCTCAAAGCAGAAGCAGTCGCAGAAAATTTTCCCGACGACATCGTAGTAGGCGCGGATACCTTGGTCTTTTTAGCCGGTTCCCCCTTGGGTAAACCGCGGGATTCGGAAGACGCGCGACGCATGCTGACCGCGCTGCAGGGGCGCACACACTGTGTATGTACGGCTGTTGCCGTTATCATGCCCGGCGGCGAAAGACGGGACTTTGCCGTTACCTCGCGGGTTACCTTCCGCACTATGTCGCCCGAGGATATCGACCGCTATTTGGCGGAAGTACCGGTACTCGACAAAGCCGGAGCCTATGCGATGCAGGAAAAGAGCGAGCTCATTGTGAAGGAAGTAGAAGGCGACACGGATAATGTTATCGGGCTACCGGTCAAGCAACTCCTGCGTACGATTTCGGGCATGTAGCCTAATAAGCCGCGGCGTGCCGCGTACCCCTTGATCAACTATGCGGCGGGGACGCGGAGTGAGGGCCCTCGGGAGGGGCTGCGGCAGGACTGCGGTGCAGTTGCGCTTGTGTCACACGGCGACCATCGGTAGCGGTTACGGTAATTGTAAAGTCGCGTATGGTAATTTGTTCCCCTACTTCGGGTATATGTCCCAAGCGTTCAGTAATATATCCGCCTAACGTAGAAACACCGGCATCATTTTGTAAATCGCCGATACCCGGTATTTCCTCTTCCAAGTCAAAGAGTGTCATGGAACCATTTACCACGTACTGCCCGTCATCCATCGCGTAAAAATCACTACTCTCGTCCTCCTCAAATTCGTCCTGGATGTCATCCCCGACAATTTCTTCGAGTACGTCATCCAGATATACCATACCAACGGCGACCCCGTGTTCATCCACAACGAGTGCGCTGTGGGTACGCTCTTTGGAGAAAAAATTAAGCAAAGTATCGAGTTTCATGGTTTCCGGTACCACCTTAAGAGGGCGACGTACACTCATAATGTCAGTACTCTGCGAACGTACAAGTTTAAGCATATCTTTTACGTGCACCCACCCTTTCACGTCGTCCAAGTGACCGTCAACCAACGCGAATCGACTGTGCCGGCTATTGCTTATGAGCTCAAGATTAACTTCAAAGGGTTCGTTGATGTCGAGCACTTCTACATCGTTACGCGGGACGAAGATTTCACGAACTGAGCGATCGTTGAGCTCAAGTGCGTTCATAGAGATTTCAGCTTCAGTCTCAGTCACTTCGTTACTTTTACCGCCTTCCTCCACAATATGCGCAATTTCTTCAGCACTATGCGAATTATTGGGGGCGTAATGCGGGTCTACACCGAAGAGCACGTGCGCAATGCCGTTAGCTGTGTTGTTAAAGAGCTTAACCACCCACGACGTCGAACGAGCGAAACGCACCATACCATTGGCTGTACTCAGTGCCACACGTAGAGGATGCCGTATAGCTAAACTCTTCGGAACAAGTTCACCGAGTACGACATGCGCAAAAGTAAACAAACTATACGAGACGATATAGGAAATAGTACTGACCACAACCGGTTGAAGGTGCAGATAGTAGCTGAGGGGCGGGGCTATGAGTTGTTCGATGAATGGTTCCCCTAGATTTCCCAAGGCCAAGGACGCGATGGTTATACCCACCTGATTCGCGGAGAGGTAGGAATCCAAATGACGCACAATATGCAAAGCATTCTGCCGACTCTTCGCGTCCCGCGGTTTATCTTCGACATCCGCCACCAGTTGACTCTCCCTTACCCGTGCGCTGGCAAACTCATTGGCAACAAAAAAGGCGTTCAGGAAGAGGAAAAAAACAATTCCCAGCAAAAAAAGGACAATGGTACCGAAATCCGGGTAAGTCCACTGTACCTGAGCCGCTTGCTCCGGTGTGAGAAATAACCAATTGCTCAACTCTTCCAACATCCCTTACAATTTCTCATATTCCCCACCGTCTCGCTTCTCTAATACGGTAAAACCCGCTTTCTTGGCATCTGCCACCGACAAAGGCGCCGTCAATCTCGGTACGCTTACCCGCCCAATCTTCTTCCGTATCGGATTTTTGCAGTATAAACAACGTACCAGCGGTTCCCTATTCGGCGAACGTCTGATCTCATACCCACGCCGACACATCGGACACGACCGTTCCGGGTCCTCCGGATGTTCAGCTATGTACTCGTATATCGGCATACACACGCGCGAGCTCAATCCTCCACGTATAGCCCGCGCTCTCTTTGTGTTTCTCCCATTGCGCCGGGGTTACCAGCTCGATTTTGTCACCCCGGGGATCATCCCCTGACTCGCTAATTCTCGGAACGCTATACGCGAGAGGTGGAAGCGACGCAGGTATCCATGCCGCCGTCCGGTAAGTCCGCATCGATTAACGACTCGTGTGGGTGACGCGTTGCGCGGCAGCATGGTTAAACCGACATAATCACCCTCCGCCTTCAGCTTAGCGCGTAATTCTGCATAACGAGCCGCCGTAGTCTCCTTCTTCTTATTTCTTGCAATCCAGCTCTTCTTAGCCATAGTTGTGTGGCGGGTATTCTACTATGAACTCACTAACCTGTCAAGCATGATTTATTCTTTTTCGCATGAATTTGACAAATTTCAATTGATGTCTGAAAAGAGTGTTGCCAATATGGAGTTTTCGGGTATAATGGCGGCGTATGAAGTTTCATGGAAGGATACCAGCTTTGCTCGTTCTTGCATCTTTATGCGCTTTCGCTCCCTTAGATGCAGCACCTCAGACAGGCTCCACCGGTGGTCAACTCGTCAATCGCATCGCAGCGACTGTGAATGGTCGCCCGGTTACCGCTAGTGAAGTGCGTAGTCGACTTGATCCTTACCTCCGCGAGTTACTCATGCTGTACCCGGACCGTGGTCCACGCTTTATTGCTGAGCTCGTAAAAGCCAAAAAAGCTGTGTTGCAGGAATTAATTGACCGCGAACTCGTGCTTAGCGAATTTGAAACTCGCGGCTTAATGATTCCTGACACGGTTATCGAGGAAGAACTTAATCGCCGCGTCCTTTACCAATTCAACGGTAGACGCGATGAGCTTCTCGACAACCTACGTCGCAGTGGGATGACCTTGTCAGATTTCAAGGAAGCTATACGCAAAGAAACATCCGTCGCTGCTATGCGTAATACGCGTTACGACCGAGGAATTCCTCCTACACCCGACGAAATACGCGCAGAGTATGAGGCTACTAAGAGCGAGTACCGCGACATCTCGCAGGATTCTGTCTCGTACGACAAAATTTTTATCCCCGCAGCTCTACCCGGGCAAGACGTTTCGCCGGAGCAGCAATTTGCGCTCGCTAAAGAGATATGTCGCCGCATCAATGCCGGTGAAATTACATTTGCGGAGGCTGCCCGTACATATTCAGCCGACATGCATGCGCAGGATGGTGGCACTTGGCCCCCCATTCACCGCCGCGATTTAGCCGTTGCCTTCGCTAATATCGTATTTAACCTTCCCCAAGGTCAGCTCACCGGTCCCCTGCTCGATCCCGCGGGCTTTACTATCGTCCGTGTGAGAAGTAAGCAGCTCGCCCCTGCCCCTCCTTTCTCTAAGGTCAAGGATGCTGTGGACGATGCTGTGCGCCGCAAGCAAAGTGAGAAACGCTACCGTGAATGGGTCAATCGCCTGCGTGATAGGGCAGTCATACGTACCTTCATTTAGACATATACCCACACGAGCACGGGAGTAATGCTTAGTCCGCGAATCACTTGCATTGACTGCGACAATGTGGTAGAATGGGTGCATGACAAAACAACTATCTTTCGTGCAGCGGATGGCTTCGAAACTGGGGTTAAACGAAGCGGACATCATTCCCTACGGGCGTGACAAGGCGAAAGTAGACATACGGGTCTTGCGGGAGCGTGCGCCTCGTGGCAAGCTCATCCTTGTGAGTGCGCTCACCCCCACACCGACCGGTGAGGGAAAAACTACCGTCTCTATCGGACTTGCGCAGGGGTTACAAGTCATAGGAAAGCGGGTCTGTCTTGCCCTACGTGAACCATCCATGGGACCGGTGTTCGGACGCAAAGGCGGGGCGACCGGCGGCGGTGCTTCCTGTATCTCTCCCGGGGAAAGTATTAACCTGTGCTTTAATGGCGACTTCGCTGCTATCACTTCCGCCAACAATCTGCTGGCAGCTGTGGTGGATAATGCGCTCTTCTACCGTACCACGAGACTTGCCCCTTCGAAAGTTACTTGGAAACGTGTGATGGATATGAATGACCGTTCCCTGCGCAACATCATTGTCGGTCTGCGCGGAAACGGCATCACCCGCGAGGACGGATTCGATATTACACCCGCTTCCGAAATCATGGCGTGCCTCTGTTTGGCGGAGGATCGTGAAGACCTGCGGCGCCGTATCGATAATATCGTGGTAGGTTTTACCGCGCAGGATGAAGCTGTGTACGCGCGGGAATTCGGGATAACAGACGCTTTGTTGGCTATTTTGAAGGATGCCGTACATCCGAATCTCGTACAGAGTACGGAGGGTGTCCCGGCATTCGTGCACGGCGGTCCCTTTGCTAACATCGCCCACGGCTGTAATTCTGTGGTGGCTACCAAATTGGCCCTCGCCTGCGCGGATTTCGCTGTCACGGAAGCAGGGTTCGCTTTCGATCTGGGTGCGGGAAAATTCTTGGATATCAAGTGCCGTTACAGCGGATTGTCGCCGGATGCCATCGTATTAGTAGTCACCATTCGAGCTCTGAAGATGCACGGCGGTGCGGATAAAGCGAATTTGATGTTGCCGGACGCGGATGCCGTGCGCCGTGGGTTACCGAATCTACAAGCCCATATCGAAAGTGCACAAAAATATAATCGACCGGTTACGGTGGCTATCAACCTGTTTGCCGACAGTGATACGGATGAAGAAATTGCCGCTGTGAGTGAGTTTTGTGAGCGGATGGGTGTGCGCTGCGTCGTGGCGGATGTGTTTGGGAAGGGTGGTGACGGAGCTCGTGAGTTGGCTCAAACTGTGGTGCGTAGTATGCAAACTGTTCCGGCACCTTTCACCCCGCTCTACAGCTTGGATATGCCGGTGGAAGAGCGTATCCGTACGATTGCTTGCAATATTTACGGAGCAAAAGGTGTCACCTTCACTCGTACTGCTCAGAAAAAACTTGCTTTGCTGGCAAAAAACGAGCTCACAAACCTCCCGATCTGCATGGCAAAAACGCAGAATTCTCTCACGGATGACCCTACTCAACTTGGTCGTCCGCACGGCTTTACCATCACCGTGCGCGATTTCGAAGTCGCTAACGGCGCTGGTTTCCTCATCGCTCTCTGCGGAGATATCCTGCGTATGCCCGCACTGCCTAAAGTGCCCGCCGCTACCGCTTTCCGCGTGGACGAACTCGGGAATATCTCCGGTATGAAGGGATGAACCTCTGAACAGCTTTACAAACGAACACAAACGGGGTACAATGGGTTCGGTTAGCCGGGGAAGACATCCTTCTCTGATGTTTATGGATTTGAAAAAGATATGAACTTAGGAAAAGAAACGGAAACACTGGAATTCAAAAGATCCACAGGTGAATTAAAGGAGGCGGTTATTTCTATCGCGGCCATCCTGAATAAACACCGAAAGGGAGAGTTGTATTTCGGCGTGGGACCGGATGGGGCTCCGGTGGGTCAAGACGTATCGGAAAAAACTCTCCGTGCCGTCAGTCAAGCTATTTCAAATCATATCGAGCCTCAAATTTTTCCCGAAATCTCTACGGTCATGATAGACGACCGGGAGTGTATTTTGGTTAGATTTGAAGGATATAATACACCTTATTTTGCCTACAATATCGCGCGGATTCGTGTCGCTGATGAGGATAAGACTATGTCACAACCGGAAATAGTGAAATACCTGCAACGAAAGAATGGTATAGAGGACGCGTGGGAAAGAAAATTATCTGATACGACAATTTCGGTTGTTCTCGAGAAAAATGTTCGTGACTATATGAAACGTAGTAAAGCCGCGGGGCGCATCGGCTTTGAATTCACAGACAAAACAAGCGCATTGAATAAATTGGGTCTTACAAACGGCGAGTATCTCCTGAATGCGGGAGTGGTTCTCTTCAGTAACAGTACCTATGCTGAATTGCAAATGGCTGTTTTTGCCGGTACAGAAAGATTGACTTTCCTAGATATACAGCGAAAGCACGGAACAGTATTTGAGCTCGTCGCGTTAGCTGAAAAATACATTGTGAGTAACATTCATTGGCAGGTTGTATTTGACGGCTCTCTCCGACGAAAGGAAATACCGGAAATTCCGATAGACGCCATCCGCGAAGCATTGATTAACTCCTTTTGCCACAAAGATTACGGCGCCTGCCAAAGCAATGAGGTCGCCATCTACAAGGATAGAGTCGAAATCTATAATCCGGGGACCTTCCCCTCAGGATTCTCACCGGCGGATTTCATCCGCGGCAATGAAAGACCGGTGCGCAGAAATCCGTTGATTACCTCTATACTTTACTACTCTAAGGATGTAGAAAGTTTCGGCACCGGTCTCAAACGTATCGCGACTGCCTGCCGTGATGTAAATTGCCGCTTCGATTTTAAAATATTGAAGTCCGGTTTCCTAGTCGTCTTCTACCGTAGTGTTCAAAGTACGGGCAATAACGCTCGGAGTATGGGTCAGGGGTACACCATACAAGATGATTCTCAGGATTTCGCTCAAGATAGTGTCGTACAGTATGATGTTCGGGGCACCATACAAGATAACACCATACAAGATGACGTGCAGGGTACCGTACAAGATAGCACCGTACAAGAGTACAACATACAAGATGACGCGGATATCGCTCAAGATAGTGTCGTACAGTATGATGTTCGGGGCATCATACAAGATAACACCATACAAGATGGTGCGCCGGGTACCGTGCAGGGGTACACCATACAAGATGACGTGCGGGGTACCGTACAGGATAGCACCGTACAGGAGTACAACATACAAGATGACGCGGATATCGCTCAAGATAGTGTCGTACAGTATGATGTTCGGGACACCATACAAGATAACACCATACAAGATGGTGCGCCGGGTACCGTACAAGATAACGTACAGGTCGATAGTTCTAACGCTGAAACGATAAAGAAAAAAATATGGATGTATTGTTCTCAACCGCGGAGTCGGGATGAACTAATGCAATTTTGCCGTTTTAAGAACCGGGCTTACTTTACTACAAAATATATGCAACCGATGCTGCAGTCCGGGCAGATTATGATGACCCTTCCGGACAAACCCAACAGCAAAAATCAAAAGTATGTAAGAGCTGAATCATTTTCAGATAGACGAACATTGAAAACGGGTTCACGGAAAGCGAGGAATTTCGGTAAAATTCGCTCATATCATCAAAAAACAGTATGAGGCGTTTAAGCAGATAACGTTCCTTGATATGTTCGGGGATGTTTCCGGTGGTACAAGGATGCGCTTGAGACTATGCCACGCTAGGATACTCAGCCGTAGAAGTAAAGTTTAAGGTCACGGATTGTAACCTTAAAAAACCATGGGCACGGTCAGTACCGCAAATATCTGCCCATGCTTTTACAGAACGTGAAATAGCTGTGCCTGCCGCCGTTTTTACGTTGTGATACAGCAATAATTGCTGCACCGGTAATGTTGTTGCCCCCTCGGTACGTATTCCCCTTGGGGACAAATTTGCTTGACCGGCGAGACGCAAATGTTTTTTCCGCTTTACAGACGGGTATAAACAGGGTACAATGGAGCGTGACTATGATTACCGGAAAACAAACACTCCCCGCGCCGGTCGCTGCTGACTCTGTCGCGCAGGGGTACTCCGTTGCCACTTCCCGGCGTGCGTTGACGAAACGATACAGCTCACGCCAAGAAGCACTACCTCTTGCGGAAAAACTGATAGACATAGACTGCTACCCGGTCGCGAATGTACTGGAATTACTGCTTCAGGATAAAACGACAGAGAGAAATATCATCTGGGCTACAGATGCTTACGGAGGGTATGGTGAGGGATTCACGGATATGTCGCAGATGAAAGCGGATGCGTTGCTGCAACACGCCGATATGATACGCCCCCGCATACAGAAGTCGCGAGAGGCACAGGCGGAGCGTACAAAGAAAAAAGCGGAGGTGTTCACACCGGCTTGGCTGTGTAACCAAATGAATAATTATTGTGACGCGTACTGGTTCGGTCGCGCGGGAGTGTTCAACACAGAAAATAAAGATCACACATGGACGGTCACAGAGGGAAAAATCGATTTCCCGGAGCAGAAAAATTGGCAACACTACGTGGATTCTACCCGACTTGAAATCACCTGTGGTGAGGCCCCATTCCTCGTCTCCCGCTACGATGTGTCAACGGGTGAACTGATTGTCCCGCCGATAAAACGTATCGGTATACTCGACCGAAAGCTGCGGATTGTGAATGAAAATACCGATACCTACGAGGAGTGGCTGAAGTGGGCTATTCGTGCTTTTGAGGCAACGTACGGATATGAGTATCAAGGCGACAATGTCCTGATAGCCAGAATTAATCTGCTGCTGACCTTCACGGATTATTACGAGGAACGCTGGGGGCGGCTTCCGGATGACCAACTACTGCGGCAGGTAGCAAACAAAATTGTGTGGAATATCTGGCAGATGGACGGGCTCAAGGACACGATACCTCTCAGCAGACCGTATGAAGAATGCGCGCAACTGTCTCTCTTTGACACGTCGGACGGTGGGTCTGAAAGCAGGAAAGAGGAGCTTGTGGCTGTGCCATGTAGGATATTTGATTGGAGAAGCAATACTTCTCTGAGGTTTATGGATTTAAAGAAGATGTAAGTTATGGGAAAGAAATTATTTACTTTTGTCATTGGGAATCCGCCGTATCAGGAGGATACAGCCGGCACTTCTGACAAACCTGTGTACAACATTTTTATGGATGGAGTGTATACTGTTACTGATAAAGTTATGCTTATTCATCCGGCGCGTTTTTTGTTTAATGCCGGAAAGACGCCAAGGGCATGGAATGAAAGAATGCTGGCTGATCCACATTTTAAGGTGGAACATTACGAGCAAAATAGTGATAGAATTTTTCCGAATACGGATATTAAGGGTGGTATTGCCATCACGTATCGTGACGGAGAAAGAAACTTTGGTGCAATAGGTATTATGACTGTTTTTCCCGAGTTAAATACTATAATTTCAAAGATCAAGGCGAATCGATATGTTCCGTTTTCAGAATTAGTGTACGCTCCGGAGAGTTATCGCTTCACAGAAATATTACACAAAGAAAATCCTTCTGTTATTTCGTTGCTCAGTAGGGGACATCCTTATGATTTAACATCTAATATATTTGACAAATTGGATGGTATCGTTTTCTCTGATAACCGGCTTTCATGCGATAAAGGAGAATATATCAGAATTTTCGGGCGTAAGAACGGAGCGAGGACGTATAGGTGGATAGATAGGCGTTATGTATGTGAACATCTCAACTTAAATGCATGGAAAGTGTTTTTGCCGAAGTCTAATGGATCCGGCGCACTTGGAGAGGCTTTGTCCACCCCTCTTGTGGGACAACCCCTTGTGGGACATACCCAGTCATTTATCAGTGTCGGAGCATTTGATTCAGAATTTGAGGCAAATGCCTGTATGTCTTATATCAAGAGCAAATTCGCACGAGTGTTGTTGGGAGTTTTGAAGGTTACTCAAGACAATAAGAAGGCTGTCTGGCGTTACGTTCCCATCCAAGACTTCACCCCTTCCTCCGACATCGACTGGTCAAAGCCCATACATGAGATTGACTTACAGCTGTATCGGAAGTACGGGCTGTCTGAGGATGAAATTGAATTTATCGAATCCCATGTAAAGGAGATGGCATGATGGCAGAGATTAAAATTCAAACCGTTTCAAAGGTCATTCCACAGTGCTACGCCTACACGACTCCGGGAGTGCCCGCGCATGACGGTTGGACAAAGATCGGTTATACAGAGCGGGATGTAGAGACCCGCATCAAGGAGCAGACGCATACAGTAGGCGTGGAGCATATCACCCATTGGGCTTTGCGTGCGGCTTATATGACGGAGCCATACGGCACATTTACGGACAAGGACTTCCACGCCTATCTGAAGAGGCTCGGAATTTCACGTGAAGCCGGAACGGAGTGGTTTTTCATTGATCCGGATACTGCCAAGGGCAACTTTATTGATTTTACGCAGAATCACGGCGTGGTATCCGGGAAAGATGCCGATGCGGTGATTCCGTATAAGCTCCGCGATGAACAGGCGGAAGCCGTGCAGAGGACAGCGGAGTACTTCAGCAGTCGTGAGAGCGTGGAATTTTTGTGGAACGCGAAGCCTCGTTTCGGGAAGACGCTTTCTGCCTATGACCTGTGCATGAAACTCGGCGCAAAGAATATTCTCATCGTGACGAACCGACCGGCTATCGCGAATTCTTGGTACCAAGATTACGAGACCTTCTTCGGTCCGCAGTCCGGCTATATCTTTGTGAGTAATGTGGACGGAATTAAGGACAAAAAGTTCGTCTACAGCCGTAAGGAATACACAGTAAAGCTCGATGAGGGCGCAAAGGGCTGTATCGAATTTGTCAGTCTGCAGGACTTGAAGGGCTCCGTCTATTTCGGTGGTCACATTGATAAGCTCGCTGAAATCAGTGCCGAAAAGGGGCTGACTTGGGATGTTCTCATTGTGGACGAAGCACACGAGGGCGTTGACACCTACAAGACAAATACTGCCTTTAACCAAATTCGCCGCAAATGGACGTTGCATCTTTCCGGTACGCCGTTTAAGGCTCTGGCAAATGATAAATTCCCGGAGAGTGCTATCTACAACTGGACGTACGCCGATGAACAGAAAAAGAAGCGAGATTGGGATTCCTCCGACGAACTTGAGAATCCGTATGCCAACCTGCCGCGTCTCTCGCTCTTCACCTACCGGATGTCCGATATTGTCCGTGACACGCTGAAAAGGGGCATTGAGCTCGCGGACGGCGATGTCGAGGAATTCGCCTTTGACCTGAATGAGTTTTTCCGGACGACGGAATCCGGGAAGTTTGTCCATGACACTGACGTGGATAAGTTTCTCGACGCATTGACGATGCAGGAGAAATTCCCGTTCTCCACTCCTGAACTGCGCGATGAATTAAAGCACACCTTCTGGCTCTTAAACCGCGTGTCGAGCGCGAAAGCTCTCGCGAGGAAGCTGAAGCTTCACCCGGTATTTAAGGATTATGAGATTATCCTTGCCGCCGGCGATGGTAAACTGGATGACGACGATGAGAACGAGAAGTCCTTTGACAGGGTAAAAAAGGCGATCGACGCACACGACAAGACCATCACACTTTCCGTGGGGCAACTTACCACGGGCGTCACCATCCCGGAATGGACGGCGGTCCTCATGCTTTCCGACATGAAAAGCCCCGCGCTTTACATGCAAGCCGCTTTTCGCGCGCAGAATCCTTGTCTGTTCACTGATGCGGAGGGCGATACCTATCGAAAACAAAATGCCTATGTATTCGATTTTGATCCCGCCCGTACCCTCACGATCTTCGAGAAATTCGCGAACGACCTGATTCCCGAGACGTCCGGAGACAAAGGGGACTTTGACAGCCGTAAGCGGAACGTGAGAGAGCTTCTGAACTTCTTCCCGGTTTATGGTGAAGATGATGAAGGCTCCATGATTGAGCTGGACGCGGAGAAGGTACTGACGATTCCCCGTCATATCCACGCGAGAGAGGTTGTAGAACGTGGTTTCATGTCGAATTTCCTGTTTGCCAATATCAGCGTTATTTTCGGTGCGCCAAAGGAAATTATTGACGTCATTAACAAGATGCAGGCAATCGAGGAACCTCGCACCCTTGCGCCTGTGGGCGTAGATGAAACCACAGCAGGTAGCCTGCATTTGGATGAAAACGGAAATGTTAACGTTCCGAGAGAGCAGGTCATCGGTACGGCAAATGACCTGCTTGGTGATAAGGTTTACACCGATATTGGGGATCGACTGACGGAAGCCGTAGAGGAAGAACAGGAGAAGGCGGCGAAAAAACCTAATCCGGAGAAGGTCGAGATAGAAGCTCTACGTGAAAAGTTCGCGAGACCGATAGCGGATACGCTCATGGACTCCGCAGAAAAACAGTATGGAGCGGGCTTGAAAAAATCCACACAGATGCGGCTTCGACGCAAAATTCAAGAAATTACAGACAGGGTTGTAGACGATGAGCATGGGTATTACAGTGTTCGTGACGAAAAGCTTGCGAGGGAATGCGATGCCAAGGTTCAAGAGGTCCAGAAGTCCGGTGCTACAATGACTGAAATCTCTCAGATTGATGAAGAATATAAAGCCAGACGTCACCAAGGTTATCAAGACATGCTGAACAGCATCGATCAAAAGCTCCGCAGTAATGAAATTGTGGAAAAAGCGGCGGAAACCATCGTGGAAACGGTAGAGACCGAGAAGCTAAACGCTGAAAAGGATTCCATCGAGGGTGGCGTCCGTGATCATCTGCGCGGTTTCTCTCGTACCATCCCCGCGTTCCTCATGGCATACGGCGATGAGAACACTACTCTCGCAAATTTCGATTCACTCGTGCCGGAAGACGTATTTTGGGAGGTTACGGTCAATCCGCAAAATGGACAGGGGGTAACCCTAGACCAATTCCGTATGCTGCGTGACGGCGGTGATTATGTATCAGATACCGGCGAGACAAAGCACTTTGACGGACACCTGTTTGATGAAGTCGTATTCAACGATGCTGTGCAGGAATTCATGAGAAGACGCGCCGAGCTCGCGGACTATTTTGAGCCTGACCATAAGGGTGACATCTTCGATTTTATTCCCCCGCAGCGTACCAACCAGATATTCACGCCTAAAAAAGTCGTGATAAGAATGGTGGATGAACTGGAACGAGAGAATCCCGGGTGCTTTGATGATCCGAACGCGACATTTGCTGATCTTTACATGAAGTCGGGGATGTATATCGCGGAAATCGTGACACGACTTTACCGGAGTGAGCGAATGAAGGCTTTGTATCCCGATGACGCCGAAAGACTGAATCACATCTTCGCAAAGCAGGTATACGGCTGTGCTCCGACTGAGATAATATACCGCATTTGCCTCCGCTATATCCTAGGATTCAGCGATAGGATTCACATCGAAAAAAATAATATACGCCTTTGTGATACTCTGGAGTACGCGAAAAACGGAACGATGGAAGCGGAGATGAAAAAGCTTTTCGGACTTTAATGATCAGCCGGGTTCTCCGCATGCTTTGCAGCGGGATTAACTTCATGCATCCCATCCGGTAGCGAACGCACTGCGTTTACGATATTCTATGTGTTGCACGTCGATGTCTATACGTAATTTATTCTCGGAGAAATTTTTTATCTACTGAGGGGACGCCATTGTTATCGATGTGGTAGTACTCCGCTCTCGTATGCAGGTCATATCTATCCCGCAATTCGGCAATTTTTTTCATCATCGGCGAAGCATGGTGTTTATCCAAGGATTGCCGATCTTTCCAACTATCTATCAATAAAACTGTTTCGTCATCTTCTGCCGGGAAAAAATATTGATATTTCAGGTTGCCGCTTTCGGCGCGGATGGCACCGACTACCCCGCTCTCCGTCATCTCTCGCACAAATTTTTTCGCGTTTCCCTTCGATCCTCTGTAGTAAAGATTTACAGTCACAGCACTATCCTGTTCCACTGCTGATTGGTCGTTTGTGCGGCACGCCGGAAGTAATGTCCCAGCCGCGATTATCGTTGAAACTAAAAACCTTTTCTCCATCTTCGTGTCTCTTTGCCCTCCCGACTTGTACCACGCGATGCCTCATTGTGTCAAACAAATTTTTTTTTCTTGACTTTTACGCGAAAATGGTGTAAAACACGTCGTGTTCAAGATATGGACAGTCTCCTCAACATCTTCTCGTACTTGAAGCGCTTACTGCAAGCGGCTGATCTCGTGCCCGATCTTGTGTCGGCGCGCGGTATATTTTGCTGTATAGCGCTGTTGGCGTCCGTACTTGCCGTGCTCATTGCTATCGTCTCTTTCTTTTCGGATTTTTTCGGCGATGCGGATGCGGGCGGGGATACACCCGACGGTGAAACCGGTCCCTTTTCCGTGCGTGCTGTAATTGCTTTTCTGCTCGGGCTCGGATGGGGCGGATTTATCTCCGTGCAGAATGGGCTTTCCACAGGCATGGCAATTTTTGTAGGCTTGTTCATCGGTGCCGTTCTCGCTGTCCTTATCACCGGAATTATGCGGATCATGTACGGACTGAGAGTTGATGGTACCTTGCGCTACGAAGAGCTTGTGGGTAAACGTGGTACCGTGTATGTTTCCATACCACCGCACGGTGAACCCGGCGGTCAGGTTCAAATCCCTCACCCTTCACAATTTATCACCATGTCAGCCGTCCAATTCGGCGATGATCCGCTTCCTGCTCAAACAACCATTGTAGTCACCGAGGCTAATTCATCTCTCCTTACCGTTGAACCGCTTAAACCTTCACCTACTAAATAATCTGATATGTTGTACATACTCGCATCTCAAGCAGCGTCTGATTCCGCTACTATTATTGCCATCGCCGTTATCGGTTTATTGCTTTTCGCGACAGTAGCCGTTATCGTAAGTCGTTACAGAATGTGTCCTTCCGACAAAATATTGATTGTCTACGGGAACGTCGGTACAGGTCGTTCCGCCAAGTGTATACACGGCGGCGCTACTTTTATTCTGCCTGTATTCCAGAGCTACGCCTACATGGATCTCAACCCCATCAACATTGATGTTCCGTTGAAAGGAGCTCTTTCCAGTCAAAATATTCGTGTGGATGTTCCTTCATCATTCATTGTGGGGATAAGTACGCAACCGGAAATTATGCAAAATGCGGCATCGCGGTTGCTGGGACGCACCCGTGAAGACATCCGCGACTTGGCTTCGGAAATTATCATGGGGCAAATGCGTGTGGTTATTGCGTCTCTCACCATCGAAGAAATCAACGCCGACCGCGAAAAACTCATTAAGGGCATTACCGGAGGCGTGGATGTCGAACTCCACAAAGTCGGTCTTTACCTCATCAATGCCAACATCACGGATATACGGGATGCTTCCGGGTACATCGCGGCACTCGGTCAGGAGGCAGCCGCTCGTGCTATCAATGATGCCATGATCAAGGTGGCGGAAGAAACCCGGCGCGGTGAAATCGGTAAGGCGGAAGCCATGCGCGAGCAGACAATTCAGGTGGCTATAGCCAATGCCGCGGCCGTGGAAGGCAACAACGAAGCGCAAATGAAGGTAGCGGATTCCAATGCCAAGTTGAAAGTACGCCAGGCGGAAGCTCAACGCGTTGCCTTGGTCGCCGAACGTGAGCAGGCCGCTAAAGCGGAAGAAGCCGGCTATATCGCGTCCCGCGAAGCGGAGATGAAACGCGCGGAATTGGAACGCGCTACGCAGACCGCGAATGAAATTGTGGCAGCGGAAATTCAGAAGAGAAAGCAGGAAATAGCTGCTGAAGCGGACGCGGCTGTGCGCGTGAGAGAAGAACAAGGTAAGGCAGACGCACTCGTCATTGCCAAGGAAGCGGAAGGTACTGCCGCCATCAAACTGGCTAAAGGTGAAGCAGACGCGCTCCTGCTCAAGAAGAAAGCTGAAGGTGAAGGTCTACAGCTGGTCGGTCTCGGGCAGGCGGCTGCTATCCAAGCCGCTCTCGAAGCAAAGGCGAATGGTTTCCGTCGCATTGTGGAAGCTGCCGGCGATGCACGTGCTGCTTCCGGTCTGCTGGTAACCGAACAACTTCCCGCCATCGTGGAAACTCAGGCAAGTGCTATCCGCAACCTCTCCTTCGATAAGGTGATCGTCATGGGCGGTACCGATTCCCACTCCGCTTCTGTCGGTAGCTTCGTCAAAAATCTTGTCACGGGTACCCTCCCCCTGCATGAGTTGGCTTCTTCCGTCGGTGTCCAACTCCCCGAATATCTCGGTAAGCCTAAGGAGCAAACCCCCGAGGCAGAAGCTCCTAAGAAATAGTTCAGTTGCGGTCTGTCTATGAAGAAGAATCAGAATGTGTTGGGGACGTACGGGCGTGCTCCGATTGCGATGGATCGCGGTGAGGGCTCTTGCCTGTATGATACAACCGGGAAGCGCTATGTAGATTTCTGCGCGGGTATCGCCGTGTGTTGTTTAGGGCACTGCAACCCGGTGATCGTGAAAGCGCTCGAAGAGCAATCTCACAAACTCATCCATTGCTCGAATCTTTACGAAATACCGGGACAGGAAGAATTGGCGGAAATGCTCGTACGCAATGTCGTAAAATCGGACGGACGTGTCTTTTTTTGCAATTCAGGCGCCGAAGCAAACGAAGGAATTATTAAGGTCGCGAGGCGTTTCGGACACAGACACCCCGCGCCGGATGGTTCCCCGCGTTACGAAGTCATCACCTTCAACAAAAGCTTTCACGGACGCACCCTAGGGGCTATGGCTGCTACAGGGCAAACCAAAATTCAAGTGGAATTTGATCCCTTGTTGACAGGTTTCCGCTATGTCGAATTCAACAATCCGGACGCGCTGCGAGATGCCATAGGCGAGCGCACCTGCGGTATTTTACTGGAAGCAGTGCAAGGGGAAGGCGGGGTCAACCCGGTAAAACCCGATTTCCTGCAAACTGCGGCAAACCTGTGCCGAGAACATGATCTCTTGCTTATGCTCGATGAAGTACAGTGCGGTTTCGCGCGTTGCGGTACCATGATGGGGTGGCAGGCGGTATGCCCGAACCTGCAACCCGATCTTATCTCCTGCGCCAAGGCTTTAGGCGGCGGTTTCCCCATGGGGTGTTTTTGGGTAAGCAATCGTGCTATCGATGATGCCGGTACATCCTTGGCTTCGATCATGGGACCCGGTTCTCACGGTTCTACCTTCGGTGGTTCCCCCCTTGCCTGCGCTGTGGCAAAGGCGGTTGTCGGCGAAATTCTCCGTCTCGATTTAGCTGCCCGCGCAAAAAAACTCGGTGAACACGTAAAACAGGTGGTAGAAGCTTGGCAACTACCGTGCGTGGACGAAGTACGTGGTTTGGGGCTGCTGCGCGGTGTCGCCCTCAAACCGGGTAGCTTCACCGTGCCGTCTGAAAAAACTCCTGCTGCCTACGTGGGAGACCTCTGCCGTGAAGCCGGTCTGCTGGTCTGTCCCGCCGGTGCCGATACCCTGCGTCTCATCCCCGCTCTGAATATACCCGAAAACGTGCTCGATGAGGGGCTGTGTATATTAAAAGGCGTCCTCGAAAAACTTGCCTGACCGGAACGGGCGCGGAGCGATACGTCGACCTCCGGAAAGATCGCGCGGCAGCTCCGAGCAACAAGCCCGGCTAGGGTGTGGGGGCTGCGTTTCCGATGCCTCGCAGGTAGGGGAAAAAGATGGTGTAAAGCTCTTCGCTTTCGGCATCGGTCAACTCAAAATCATCCATAAGTGCCTTCCGACCTACGATACGTCCGCCCAACGATTGACCGTTCGCAGAGTACAAATAAAAGATATGCTCGGTATCATCGCCGCGATTACCCTGAGATTCATTCCGGTAATATTCCTCGCTCACTACCCGTACTTTCTCCGGACGAAGTATCTCACACACGCGTTTTGTCTCTGCCTCCGATAACCGCTTTATTTGTCTACGTTCCAATAACCATCCGGGCATGTGCGGCGTAATCGCTAAATGTCCGGAACTAAGTGCCTCCGCTACACCCTCCGGACTGACTGAACCATACGTTCGCGTACACGCGCCGAGCAAAAGTACAATACCCATACTGATGCACGCATTCCTGAGTAATTCCTTCTTCATTTTCCGTTATTCGCCGCTTCTTTCTCCCCCCATTCTACCGCCGAATATCCCCTCTGTCAAACAAAAAAGAAAATCAACCGCACGGCGCAAAATCACCACCCCTACCGAACAGTACGGGATCGCCACCTCTTTCGCGGCGATCCCTTCGGCCATCCCCACGCGGATTCGAACCGCGGTTCTATGACTGAGAATCATATGTCCTAACCCCTAGACGATGGGGACTTTCCTCTGCTTACCCCGTATCCCCATGCGGGAAAGCAGGGGAATTCTATCACACTCGCCGGAATTGTCAACCATAAATTCTTTTGAATCTCAAAAAACCGCATCAATCCCAAGAAAATTTCTGCAAATCGTCGTAATGCTCATCCCCATGCAGTTTCCGGACGCTCCGCGTACCATGGGAGTTTCAAGCTCACGGGTGCGTGGATTTTCCCTCACGCATCATTTCGACCTTGCTTCCTCCCGCCGCACCTGCACAATTCCGTTGCACCTAACTGTTTGACTTCGTACGTCGTACTTGCTCTCCCACGCGTCTTCCTGCCGTAGAGTCATCTCCCTCCACTAAGCCTTTAATTTTCGTGGGACAGGTGTGACGAGCCTCAGCCCTGCGTCAATACCCACCCGCCGTCGTATGCGGTATGCATTGCTTCAGCGGTGGAACCACGTATATGCATCACCGCTCGCCGGCACGGATACCGGCGAGCGGATGAAATTGCACCTGTCTTAACCATCAAAAACCTATGCGTACACCTAACGCTCCGTTCCATGTCGCGGCGTGGGTGCGTAAATCGCCTCCGGCGTTGAGATAGAGCTGCGAGTACCGAGTCACCGGAATATTTACTCCGGCTCCGAATTGAAAAGCGGTCGTACCGGCACGCGCTCCGCGGACTGTCTGCGTGTACGTCGGGTCTGCCAATAAAGCTACATCCGCCGTGCTGCGACGGTCTCCCATGTCTTGGGCGACATTCATGCGCAGCTCCGTGCCGATGGTGCGATTGGCGGCTTTCCCGGTCTCTATCGCCGCCATCCAGCGCGCGCCAAGTCCGAGCGTCACCGTGTCGCGCGTCTGTTTGTCAGCACTTAAACCGAGTCCACCCGCACCGGTCTCACTGAAGGCATCCATGCTCGTGTGCGATACCGCCACACTGAAGAGCGGTTGGAGTACCTGTCTGTGATTATCCTTGACCGGGTACAGATCGTACGTCAGTTCCCACATCGCGCCGAGGCTGCTCCCGCTCGGACTGCTCTTAGCCGTGTAGGATGCCCCCGCGGCATTGACCGTGCGGTTGAGTGATGCCTCGCTGATACCGAAGGTCGCGACCAACGTATTCCCCCAGCGTCCGTTCTTCGCCTGACTCCATGCGCTCATGTAGTAACTATCAAAGTCACCTTTAGCATGGTCGGCTGCGTTCGCTTCTAAATCCCCGTAGTTGGCAGCCAGTGCCAGACCGACACTCCAATTACTGCGCATCTGCACATCCATGCCAAGTGCCCCGCCCCAAGAATTCAGGCGATACCCGCTTTCATCTCCGCGGGTATGCTGCTCCGAGTAAAAACTCGTACCTTCTGCCCAGACTTGGGTCGTCCGACATGCTCCCACACGCGTAGCGTCCGGATTATACTCCGCGCAGCGCAAATTCCCTGCCATCAGCGCGT
>CAZJIH010000009.1:0-35762 GCA_964545935.1 uncultured Akkermansia sp.
AAAAAATCGAATTTTGATTGAAAATTCGGTCAAATTCAAAGCAAATTCAAAATCGTGTCTCTATAATATTTTAAGTATACACAAATTACAAAGATTTAAATCATATTGAAAAAAATAAATGGCAACTTTGGAAAGGCGAGGCAACAACTCGCGCTACAGTTCTCGATAATCGCTGCAGTGTCGCTCCCTGTGTTGTTTCTACACATCTCCTCACCGGTGGGGAAACAATTTCGGAGACCCTAGTCCACCTCCTACGTTGCCTTTCTGCTCTGCCTTCTACACCGCCACACGCGCAACTCGGCTGCGTCTACGTCTGACTTCATACTTCGTTCTTCGCACACGGCACCCACTCCCCTGCGTTTTTCAGCCGCAGAGTTACCGCCCAACAGATGTAGAGGGGACGGAAGACTGTGAGCTCACCGGTTCAGGTGCGCGAGGATGTTTTCCTTTGATGTAGCACCGACGATAGTATCGACGAGTTCTCCATTCTTGAAAAAGAGCAAGGTAGGGATTGAACGTATGTTGAAACGATTTGCCAAATTCTTATTACTGTCTACATCGACTTTACCCACTTTGGCTTTACCTGCCGTTTCGTCAGCAATTTGATCGATGATAGGAGCGATCATTTTGCAAGGTCCACACCATGTTGCCCAGAAATCGACCACGGCGGGCACTGTAGAGCGAAGGATTTCTTCTTCAAAGTTTGCTTCTGTAATTTGTATTGCCATTTTTATTCTGTAGTTAAGGTTAAAAAGGACTCGTCCTATTCAGTTATACGGCACTGCATCCCCCATCGCGTTGCGCACGTAGCTGCAACAATCCGGTATCGGTGCCGTTTACTCCTCTTCTTCACTGTCGCTTTCCTCATCTGAACTATCCGACTCATCTGACGAGGAGGAAGAATCTTCTTCTTCTTCCCCTTCTTCGTCACTCGCGGCGGAATCGTCCGATGAAGTTGACGAAGCCGCTACACTTGGGTCACCGAAGAGACACTCCGATGTACGATTCGGCGTTTGATCGGCAGAGTAAACTTGCCAACAGAAGAAGAGAGAAATAAGAGCTGCAACAACAGAAATACCGAAGGGGACAGGCTGGAAGGCAACTTCTTCTTCATCTTCATCTGCAACACGCGAAGCTGTCTGACGAGATAGTCCCGCCGGCTTGGTAAAACCTGCCGGTCTAGTTGGCGCATTCGATCCTACTGCTTTCCCGACAGGTACAGTAGCTGCCGGCATAGCTATCGTAGGAGACCCGGTAGTAGGAGGAGCCGGAGTCGTCGGTGCTGTGGGAAGTGTCGGACGCATCGGACCTCCGGGAGTCGGAGTACCGCCGGTTGCAGGACGCACCAAGGGTACCGTTGCGGCAGTACCTGATGGCGGGAGAGCCGGACGTGCCGGAGCAGTAGAAGGGGGAACCGCCGGAGCAGCGGGACGTCCCAAGGGTATTGTCGTGGCAGGAGCTGAAGGTTGCAAAGGACGTGGTGCTGAAGGTGGAATTGCTTGGGGAGCGCCTGTTGGACGCGCGACAGGTGGCATAGGAGCACCCGGACGCGCCAAGGGAACGGTATGTGCAGATGAGGGTACCGAAGGAGGCACAGCCGGTGCCGGGGTACCCGGACGTGTCAATGGAACAGTGGCAGCCTGTGGAGCTGACGGTGGAGTCATTGCAGTAGGCGGCATCGGCGGGCGCGGCGCACTGGAAGAAGCGGGCGGCGGAACCGGTGCCTTTGGTGCCGTCGGTGGAAAAGGAGGTGGAACTGGAGAATTACTCATAGCAGTAGACTTGTTTCTCCCCATCGGAATGGGTACCTTCTATTTTGCACATTTTTTTTCACATTGCAAGCTGAAAATTGAGTTATACGCAAATTTTTTTGCATATAAGCTTGACAAATGTACGCAAAATGCATAAAAAAGAGGCATGCGCATTGTGATGATGGCTACAGGGGACATTGCCATACCCGCTATGCAGGTATTGCATGAAAGCGGGCAGCTTGTTGCGCTCATCACACAACCGGATCGTCCGGCAGGACGTCACCAAATACTTACACCTCCGCGTATTAAAGAAAAAGCTTTGGCATGTGGAGTGCCGGTTATGCAACCTGAAAGTATACGTGATATGAGGGTGATAGAAGAGCTACGGGTACTTGCGCCGGATGTGGTGGTCGTGATGGCGTATGGTCAAATTCTCTCGCAGGATGTAATCGATGTTCCACGCTTGGCTTGTATCAACGCACATGCATCCCTCTTACCCCGGCACCGTGGCGCTGCCTGTATTCAGGCCGCTATCGAAGCCGGTGATGATGAAACTGGAATTACCATCATGCACGTAGTTAAAAAGTTGGATGCAGGTGACATTATAGATTGTGCTAGGATGCCCTTAAACGGCACAGAAACGGCGGAGGATTTACATGATTCATTGGCCGGTCTTGCGCCGGAACCTCTCATGCGTGCTCTTTATGCATTGGAAAGTGGTACCGCCCGACGTGTAGCTCAAGATGCGGGTATCATGACCTATGCCCCGAAACTTGTTCGTGCCAATGGCTTAATCACATGGACTGACCCGGCTTTTCAAGTGGCACGTAAAATCCGAGCTTATCATACTTGGCCCGGTACGTTCACTTTTTATACATCAGTCAAATCAGGTGAAAAAAAGATGTTAAAAATTTTCCCGCCTGTAGATGTGTTTTCGGGTTTCTCTAAAAATGTATTTTCACGTCCTGGTATGGTACTGCAAGCTGACGCAGAGGGGCTTATCGTTGCATGTGGTAGTGCCGGTGACAGTGCTATTCGTATCTCTTCCATCCAGCCTTCCGGGGTACGTAAAATGAATGTCGAAAGTTTCTTCGCGGGTCATAAAATAATTGTCGGAACTGTACTGGGATAGACCGGAACTATTGAACCGCAGGTATCTGTGAATCACTCTTTGCAGTCCGCCGTTCCTCCTTCCTCGCCTTTTTGAGTGGGAATGATGCGCAATTCGGAACGCCTTGCCCTAGGATGCTTGAGACATTTTTTGCTTGACTAAGTAGCTAGAAAAAGATATATTTTCATCGATGGAAGGGATGAAGTGAGGTGCGACAGCATACAATGAAAGGAAAAAAGACATGGACATAGAAATACCTGATGACGTAAAGCAGCAGTACGAACTGGGATTAAAATATCGAAAAGGGGAAGAAAAAGATGAAGCGAAGGCATTTGAATGTTTTCGGCGTGCAGCGGATGCCGGACATGCCGGTGCTATGTTTCACTTGGCAGGGTGTTATTATGACGGCAGAGGCGTGCCCAAGGATAAAAAAAAGGCACTGCAGTACTACCGGGCATCGGTGGAGCAGGGCAATGCTGACGCTCAGGCAACCTTGGCTATGCTGTATTTTGCCGGAGATGATGTTCCCGGAGACATGAATGAAGCGCTGAGGCTTGCCCGTTTGTCGCGTGAACAGGGTAGCCCCGACGGACAGGCAGCGTGGGCGATTGTTCATGTCATGAAGTGTATATTTGACGCGAGGATGGATGGAGGAACTCTCTCGGATGATGCACTGCGCACTATGGTAGAAGAGGACGTTCGCCTTTTGCAGCAGGCGGCGGAGACCGGATGTGAGAATGGACTTATTGGTCTTGCTTTCTTTTATTTATGGGGGATAGGAATAGAGGATAACCCGGAAAAGGCTCTGGAGTATTTTCGACGCGTTTTTGATGAACACGATAGCATCGATGCCCTGTCGTTCATAGGGCAAAGCTACTTGGAGGGGAAGGGCGTGAAGCAGGATGAAGCAGAGGCGGTACGCTTTTTTCAACAAGGGGTTGAGAGAGGGGACGATGCCTGTATGGTTCGGTTGGCAGAGTGTTATTTTGACGGACATGGGGTAGAAAAAAATGAGAGAAAGGCACTTGAGCTACTAAAAAAAGCGGCGGAGGATGAGTATGCGGAGGCTATGTATGACCTCTCAGAGTGTTACGAAAACGGCACCGGAGTCGCGGCAGATGAAGAGAAGGCGATGGAATATCTGCGGCGGGCGGCGGAACGGGGGAACGAGGATGCGCAGGTGAAACTGGCTCAACGTTTGTCGGACGGCGATGGAGTACCGAAGGATGAAGCAAAGGCGATAGAATTATTGAAAGCCGCTGCCGATAGATGCCGCGCAGATGCCGCGAGAATGCTTGCCTTGTTTTACCTAGATATGGATGATCCGGAGAAACGGGAGGAAGGCGAACAGTGGTTGCGACGCGCCGCCCGGTGGGACGACTTTGAAGCAGTGCGGGAGCTCTGTAAACGCATTGATACCGGGCAACTGTACGAACGCGCATCCGATAGAGAACCGGATTTCTTATTTATGCGCGGACGATTGTGTATGGAGGAAGATGAAGAGCAACGTAACCCCAAAGAGGGTATCCGTTTACTGGAGGAAGCAGCCGATGCAGGCTCGGCGGACGCCTTACGCGAACTCGGAATCGCGTATACATTAGGTCACGGCGTGGAATGTGACCCGGTAAAAGCCGTAGAATACTATCGCCGGGCTATAGATGAACATGATAGTACGAATGTGCTTTGGTTGTTGGGACGTTGTTATCAAGTCGGCAGCGGTGTGGACGAGGATACGGCAGAGGCGGTGCGTCTCTTTCAGCGCGGAGCTGATCGCGGAGATGCAGAATGTATGCTGCAGCTGGCTTTTTGTTATTCCGATGGATGCGGGGTCGAGGAGGATGCCGTGAAGGCATTCGAACTCCTTGAAAAAGCATCGGATTTGGGAAGCGCAAGAGCAACATATTACTTGTCATTGTTCTACAAGAACGGGCTTGGAGTTGCGGCTGATGACGAGAAGGCATTGAAATACTTACGACAGGCAGCTGACTGGGGGGATGATAATGCGCAGGCGCAATTGGCTCGGTGTATGCTGGACGGCAGCGATGGCGTGCCGAAGGATGAAGCTAAGGCGATAGAGTTATTGAAAGCGTCCGTGAATAGTGATAATACGGATGCTATGTTTACGCTTGCTCTGTTTTATTTGGGCAAAGATGCGCCGGAGGAGTACGCGGAAGGCGAACAATTACTGCGGCGAGCCGTCAAGTCGGACAATAGCGATGCTATGTTCTTACTTTACAGATTGATAGAAAGTGGTAGAGTGGCAGCTCGTGTTCCCAACGAAGCCTTGCAGTGTTTAAATCGAGCTTGCGAATTAAAGAATCCGAGAGCTCTGATGGATATGGCTGTCCTTTGTCTAACGGGAGATGCGTCGCATCGTGACCCCGGCAAGGGAATTAGGATGATGCAGGAAGCAGCCGACGCAGGTTCGGCGGATGCCCTGTGCTACCTAGGTATTTTTCATGAAGTCGGAAATTTTGTGAAAGAAGATACAGCAAAGGCTCTCGAGTATTACCGTGAAGCCGCGGATAAAGGCTCCGTACTTGCCCTCTATCGCATAGGTCTTTGCTATGATGCCGGTGTACAGGTACCTCAAAGTGATACCGAGGCTCTCAAATATTATCGCGAAGCAGCCGAGAAGGGAAGTGAGGACGCTATGTACATGTTAGCTCAATGTTATGAGAATGGTCGGCTCGTGGAGCAAGATACAGATGAGGCTGTGCGCCGGTATCATTTCGCTGCCGCGCATGGCAACGCTGAAGCTCAGTTTATACTGGGTGCTTGTTATGCATACGGCAAATACGTAACCGAGGATGAAGCGTTAGCGGAAAAATGGCTTCGCCGGGCAGTTGAGAACGGAGATGACTTTACAAGAAAGCTTGCAAAAAAACACTTACTTCACCTGCGAGCACGGAAAAGTTCTTTGCTCGCCGTCTGGCTTAACCCTTTCTGGCGTTCCCTCATCATCGCCGGTATCCTCTACTACGCAGGTAACTACTTCTTCGATACATCTCCCAAATACGCCGGCTATGTCGGTCTTGCCTTGGGTCTCGCTATCTCTTACTTCATCGGGAAGAAAGTTGATTTATAAGCCTATATTACCTCGAGTCGCAGTCCGGTGTCCGACTGTTACTTTTCTTGAGACGGGTATGGTGCGGATATTACGATTTTGACGAATAGAGTTGCAAAAGCGTGGATTCTATGTTAGACTTACCCGTCTGTAAATGGGGAGTTTAACAATGCAAATACTGAATACCGAAATCAATGAATTGACCACCTGTCTTCATGTCGGAATTACCGGACATCGCGACATTGCATCGAAAGATTTGCCTAGGATACAAACTCAACTTCGTGATGTTTTGGATACGATCAAAGAAATTGTAAACGAGTTGCACCGGGAACAAAGAAAAAATACTCCGCAGGTTGCTATCAGTAGCACCCCGATTCTGCGTCTCATTTCCTCGTTGGCGGAGGGCGCGGATCGCATGGCAGCACATGCTGCCCTAGAGTTGGGCTACGAACTTCAGTGCCCTTTGCCCTTTGACAAAGAGTACTACAAGACAACTTTTTCCGGAGGTAAAGTATCCTGCGACGAATTTGACGAGTTGCTCGGAAAGTCTTCTGCCGTATTAGAAATTGCCATCGGTAATAAACAGAACTCAGGGCAGGGCTACGCTGATGCAGCTGCAGTGCTCATAGACCACTCTGATGTCCTGATTGCATTGAGCGACGGTGCCCCGAGCGCACTTATTGCCGGAACCTACGCTACGATACGTCAGGCTTTACGCAGATGTATCCCCGTTATTGTTATCCCCTGCTCAAGGAACGGAAAAGATGCACGCCCTTGTTACACAGATAACAAAATTCTTTTTTTGGCAGGATCCCACGGTCGAGAGCAGAATGGAGCAATCGGGAAATGGAAGGAGCAACTCAAGGAACACTTAAGGAATGTTTTGATCCTCGATAAACAGTACGGTAGGGAGCTATCGTATCTTTTACCCGGGGACGTATCCCCTGCTGCAGAAGGTACACTGTCCCCTTCCGATATGCTTATACCCCGGACCGGCATTGAATGGGCGAAGTACAAAACTTATTATTCGTCTGTGGCGGGAAAGGCAGCAGCTTGGTTCCGTAAGGGACTCCTCTGTAAACAGGTATCACCTATCTTTGCCTATCTCTTTCTCGCTTTATCCACTTACTGCGGCATAGGACTCGGAAATTGGCTTTATGCCCCACAAATCTTTTTTCTATTTCTGCCGATTATGATTTTTATAAGAGAATATTCTGCGCGTAAGCATCGTATTTTCCTCCGTATGCGCACACTTGCAGAACTCTGTCGAATCAGCTCATTTTTGGCACCTATCGGATATTGCAATGTCAGCTACCGACACCGCGCCTACAAGCAGGACAACAATCACGATACACCTCCTTGGTTTTACCGCTCGCTCATGCGTTGTGCGGGGTTGCCCTCCGGTTGTATGACACGGCAGACTTGCAGTACGTGGTTGTCAAATTTTTGCTTAAACTTTGTAAATAAACAGATTGCATACCATGATAAACGCTTCGGTCTCGGGTTAGCTAAACTGACTTGGTACTCCCGTATTGCCTTCTCTTTCTTTGTCATAGGCGTCATTTGTGCACTCATGAAAGCTCTGGTTTTTCTTTTGCCGGCCTGCCTCGTAGGTACCATAGGCGTGTTGTACCTAGTATCCCCGGCTATCGGTGTTCTTTTTTCCTCGTTTGCTGCTTATGTCAGCGTCTCCGCAAATCCCTCTACAGCGCTATGTATGCGCAATTCATTAAATGCCGTCAAAGAAGATATTTTACATCTGACAGGCAAAGCCGATCTCTCATACACCGATATTCTCTCCCTCTGTGAGTCTGTGGATGAAATCTGCCGCGATGAAATCTCCGACTGGGTCGACTCCACATCTTCCGGATTCATGAGGATATCCTGAACAACTCTCAGCTTCGGTACGGTACCTGTCCTACTACAACCGTTTAATTTCCTGTCCGTCCGCATCGTAGCACTTCACACCTGCTACGTTACCTTGCTCATCATACGCCACCTCGATTCGTGCAAAACCCTTCTCAGACACACAGGGTTTGCCGTCTACACCGAAGTAACTTTCTGATGTTTCATTGCCGCGTTCATCATAAGTTATCTTTACCTGAGCACATCCGAACTTACTCATGCACAGCTTACCGTCAGTGCCGTAAAAATTCTTCGATACCACGTTGCCGCGTTCATCGTATGTTGCACTAACTCGCGCAAAACCGTTCATATTTGTGCAAGGTTTACTGTCAGCATCAAAGTAACTCTCCGATACTACATTACCGCGTTCATCGCATGTGCTCTCTACCTGCGCGAAGCCTTCCTTACTCATGCAGAGCTTGCCGTCTACACCATACATGCACATCAATAATACATTGCCGCGTTCATCGTATGTCGCATCAACCCGCGTACAACCATTCTTAGTTACGCATGGTGTGCCGTCTACACCATACACACAAATAGATAATACGTTACCTCGTTCATCGTAGGTCTTGTTTATCCGTGCATAGCCATCCTTGCCTATGCATGGTTGACTGTCTACACCGAAATAACTTTCCGATGTTTCATTGCCGCGTTCATCATAAGTTATCTTCACCTGAGCACATCCTAACCTACTCATGCATAGCTTACCGTCAGTGCCGTAAAAATTCTTCGATACCACGTTACCGCGTTCATCGTACATTGCATCCGCCCGCGCGTAACCTTCTTTACATATGCAGGGTTTTCCGTCCACGTCAAAAGTACTCACCGACGCTAAATTATCGTGTTCATCGTATGTCATCTTTATTTGATGAGCGCTGACAACCTTATTCATACAGGGTTCACCGCCGGTGCCGTAGTAGCTCCTCGATATTTCGTTACCGCGTTCATCGTACGCTACGTCCATTCGAGCAAAGCCGATCTTACTCATGCACGGTTTACCGTTCACGCCGTATATACACGCCGACACTATGTTGCCTCGTTCATCGTAGGTCAGATTCATCCCCGCATAACCGTCTTTACCTGTACATGGCATACCATCTGCGCCGTGTAGACATACAGATATCACGTTATTGCTATCATCATACTTCGATTCATATTCAGCATAGCCGCCCTTTCCTACGCAGGGCTTGCCGTTCACGCCGTAATAGCTTCTTAATACTTCGTTACCACGCCCATCATGTACCATGTGTATGTTCGCATAACCGTCCTTACCTATACATGGTTTGCCGTTTGCATCACAGTACCTTTCGGAAATCCTCATTCCTTCCCTATCATAATTCATCTCCACTGTAATTACCCCGGCATCAGCCCCAACACACGGATTTCCTTCCGTATTATAGTGGGTTTCACGTACAACATTCCCGTTCTTCCATTCGTAACACTCCTCCGCACACTTCCTGTATCCGGGTGTTTTTTGACCTTTCGCGTTGTAATACACCACTTTACTGATGTGTCCCCCAGCGTCATACTCAAATACGACCCGTTGTACTCCGTCTTTAGCCGTAGTTTCTTTGCCCTGCGAATCTGTATAGGTCATAGCAGTAACACGACCGTACTGATCCCGTTCATACCGGACACCACCGACACCTACCATGTTCAGGATAGGTCGATTGTAAGAATTACGATAAAATTCCTGAATTACACATCCGCGACTATCGCGCACCAGTTCAAAACGTTCGACATTGTTGTTGCGATGCCGCAAGTCTCGCCGTTCATCTCCGAGCCCCATGTCAAGTGACGCTCCGGTAATTCCTGTGTCTTTGTTGTTGCTGTGCCCACCGAGAGACTTCAACATATCACTCTGCGTGAGACGGCTCACGCCGTGAAAAGTCACCGACCATTCGTCGGGGAAACGCTTCACTTGCACTTCCTTCCCCTGTGCGTCATAATACACCTGCTCGATCGCTCGTCCACTGTCTGCATCGTAACGGATATCTATCGATACCGGACGCTCCCCATGCCCGGGAATACTCGCTGTTAAGATTGGGTACCCTCGCGAGTTAAGATTCTCGACCCGGCGTATTTTGAGATATTGCGTCGTGAAGCGATAGTGACTTTCCGTGTGAGCAACCTCTTTCTCTGATAGTTCGCCGATCCCCTGCGGAATGTTATTAAATTCCACGTAGTCCGTATAGTAACTGTAGTGCGGGGTATAGTAATACCAACACCACAGGCATACAGCTATTATCAACGCAGCAGCGATACAGCACAGCACACGACGAATAGCGCGTGCTCTACGTTGTTCACGCTCCCACCAATTCCACAACTCATTCGGCATGAGTCCCAACATCTTAGCCGCCACATCACTGAATGCTCGTCTTACCCCTTTGTCTGATACATCCGCTGCCAACAGGTGTAACTCACGCACAGCCTCCGGCATGCAATCCTCGCTCGTACTGCCATCGCCTTCCTTGCGCAGTATAATGGGGATCACCCGGTCGACATTAGCCTCCTCTAACGATACAAAGGTGCGTACTTCTTCGTTAATCCAATTTTTACCTTTACGATTCGGTTGTGCCGAGTTAACGGAGCATACCACGATGAGAAACTTAGATTGCTCTAATCCGGACGAGAGTCCCTTGTTCAGATTATCGATCCCTAAATCAGTCTTATCGCGGTAGATAGGACGTAGATTCTTCGGACAGTCCGGATACTGCCTACACAATTGTGTGGGCAGCTTATACCCCATCAAAAATTTTTGCAATCGCCGCGCAAATTTTTCATCCTTGCGACTATAACTGATGAAGGCAAAATACTTATAACATCGCTGAGTACTCATCTACGGAATAACATCAAGACGCATTATACCATTACCAACCTGCTTTGACAACATGTTTTCATAGCTACCACATCTTATCGCAGGAAATACTTGTTGACTCCGCGTTTCGTACCTCATTCTTCGTACTTGATTTCTTCATGCCTTCCTGTCGCAGAGTCATCACCGTCCACTAGGTCTATAGTCTTACTGGGTCAGGGCTGATTGGTGGGAGCGCGGCGCAGCGCTTGGATTTTCGGTGTGCAAAATCGATAAAAAAAATTTTTTTGAAAAAATATTCCAAAAAATTCCAAAGATGAAAAATTTTCGTGTATAATATAGGTGTGAAAGTTGAAATTTAAGATTACGCATCATGAAAATCATCCATACAGCTGATTGGCATTTAGGGAACCGCATGAGGGAGCAGAGGCGAGATACGGAGCAGGGGGCATTTTTGGAATGGCTTCTGGAGTTAATGAAGGAGGAGAAGCCGGATGCTCTGTTGATATGCGGAGATGTATTTGACACCGGGACGCCCGGGGAAGGGACTCGTGAAATGTACAACCGGTTTTTGAGTCGCGCGGACACGACGGGGTGTCGCCACATCATCATCACCGGAGGGAATCACGATTCGGTGGCGCAATTAGAGAGTGTAGGTAGTTTTTTGGAACGATGTCACTGCACACTGGTCTCGCATCTAACGCCTGACGATGAAGCGATTCGGGCGTGTTGTATCGCCATCGACGATGGAAACGGAGGGACACTCGGAATGGTATGCGCTGTACCCTTCCTGCGTGTGGCGGAGGTATCCGTTTCGACAGATCAAAAAGACAGTGAAGGATATAGTTTATCTTATCGTTTAGGTGTAAAGGAGATATACGAAAAAGTGGCAGATGTAGCGAAGGCATGGAAGGCTGAGCACCCCGGGTTACCCGTAGTGGCTATGGGACATTTACCGGTAGCGGGCGCGGAACGAACTCGCTCGACACGTAGTATTGCCGTGGGCACCGTCGAGGTCGTCGATGCTTCTATTTTTTCGGATGTCTTTGATTATGTTGCACTCGGACATATTCATAAAGCGTCTGATCCGGAGGGGGGACGTATCCTTTATTCGGGGAGTCCGCTCCCGATGGGCGTGGATGAAGGTGACTATAATCACGTGGTTTTTGTGACGGAAACGGGGGCAGAGTTAAAGGTACGCGCGGTTCCGGTGCCTCAGAGTATACGATATGAAAAACGCTATTGCGAGACACGTGAGGCACTTGAACGCACGCTTACGGAGTTACGCGCGGCATGTACGGGAGATTCTCGTTCACTGTGGCTTGAGGTGGGATACGCCGGAGGCGATATGGCACAAGAGGAATTGCGCGAATATGTGCGCGGGGCTTTGCCTTCGAAATCCGTCATCTTCCCGGTGCGTACATCGTCCGATCATTCCGTACAGCTTAGCTCCGATTCCGGTAGTGTCGAATTGACATCTTATACCCCGGAAATTATATTCGGACGTTGTCTTTCCGAATACCGCGAGCTTCACAACGATTTCACAGACATACAGGAAAGGCAGATGAATGAACTCTTCCTTAAGGCACTCGCTGAATCTTAATCCCTTTTATTATTATGAAAATTATTGAATTAGAATTTGAAAATATCAACTCACTCGCCGGTAATTACAAAATAAATTTTGAAGAACCGACACTTTGCAGCGGTGGAATTTTTTCTATTTCCGGACCGACCGGGGCAGGTAAATCATCTATCTTGGATGCTATCAGTTATGCCCTCTACGGAAAGACGCCGCGACAAAGCAGTTTTACTAAGTCGGTTAATGAAATTATGACGCGTGGGACAGATCGTTGTTATTCTCGCGTCGTCTTCAGAGCTTCAGACGGTAAAATTTTTGCGGCGACTACCGAACAAAAGCGTACAAAACGCAAAAATGCGCAGGCAAATTTTGCTGCGCAGACCCGCGTGCTGGAGGAACAATCTTCCGATGGTTCTTTTCGGTGTATAGCTAATAAAGTAAACGATATAGAGGGGAGGGTAGAGGAGCTCAGCGGTTTATCATACGCTAATGCGATGCGGTGTATGATTTTACCCCAAGGGCAATTCGCCGATTTTCTGAAGTCGGACGTGAAAGGACGTGCCGATGTGCTGTCTACTATTACGGGTACCGAAATTTATCTCACTATCGGAGAAAAAATTTGGCAGGTAGTCGATGGCTTGGAGAAACAACTCGAAGTCATTCAACTCGATGAAGTTCTGCCGGATGAGGTGCGTAAGGCAAAGGAACTTGAGTTGCAGGAATTACAGAAGAATGAGCTCGGTGCCCGGAAGTCGGTAGATATGTACAAGGATGCCCGGAATTGGGAACAACGCCTAGCGGAAGCTGACCGTAAACTCCGGGACGCCGAACAACGATTCGCAGGAGCCGTAGCCGCTCAAAAAGCCTTCGATGAAGGGGAAGGAGCGCATCAATTGCAATTGGCTCTCGCGGCTGATAAGGTAAAACATTTTCTTGATACGGCAAAGACGATACGTCGTAATTTGAATGATTTACGGAAAAAGGAGAAGCAGTCGGAGCAGCGCGTGAAAGAACTTGAGCCGAAGTTGCGCGATGCCGAGGCGAGGCTAAAAAAAGCCGGCGAAGTCAGAGATGCGGGACTTCCTCAATTGGATAATCAAAAAAAGATTGTGGTTGATATATTACAACCTCTTGAAAATGAACTAACCGGTTTGCGTACTAAGGTTGCGGGTGCCGCAAAGCTTACCGAGAGTAGACAGCGCGAGTTCGAAACGCGAAAGCAGGAGTACAAGGCTATGCACACGGAGCTCCTGAAGCGTTTGCCGGATGGATATTCCGATATTCCGACCGATAAGCAGCTTGCTGAGGCGGAGGAGCTTGTGTTGCGACAGATTGCCGGCTATACCGAGAAAAATCCGGAGAAGATGTTATCTGATTTACGACAGGTTCAGGCATGCGCTGAAGCTCGGAAGGTAACTGAAAAAGCGCTTACGGAGAACGAAGCAAAGTTAAAAAAGGCTTGTGAGGTATGGAATGCAGCTCAGGAAAATGCGAAAAAATGCGAAGAAAAAAAGAATGCGGCTGAGGAGTATTTACAAAAATATAAAGAAATTAGGGGGTTAGAACCCCAACTAGCGGATTTGTACGAGCGTTTCAAAAACGGTGAGTTTGAGAGTTGTCCCTGTTGTGGTTCACGGACACCCGGGGAGCACCCCGCGTCTGTTAAAGACTCCGACATTCGGAAGGCGGAGGAATTACGGGATGCGGCGCGGAAGGAACACAATGCCGCTCAAAGGGCATTGACACTCGCGGAGCGCGGGAAATCTATTATCGAAGGGGAGTATAAGGTGAACTCGGCAAGACTGAAACGCGAGGATACCGCTCTGCATTCCGCCCTCGGCAAGGCAGGTCTCGTTGCCCTCCCGGAAGATTTAACTTCGCGAATTCAAACGAATGAACAGGCTGTTAAAGAATTAAAATCTCTTAATACCCGGAAAGTAGAGCTTGCGGAATGGCGCCTCCGTTTGCAAAATTTGGTAGGTAAGAAAACTCAGCTTGCTGACGCAGAGAAAGCCCTAGCACAGGCCGGTGAGGATAAAAAGGCTGTCAACGAGAGTTACAATGCCTTGCTGAAGAAGCGCCAATCGGTCTGGGATCCGAAAGAATCCGTGGCAGCGGCTTTGAATCGTATTAACTCGGAAAGGGAGCGTCTCGTGAATGCTGTCAATGACGCGCAAAAAGTTCTCGCCGGTATAACGGCGGATCGCGATAAGTATGTCTCGCTTTCGGAAAGTGTAAAGGAAAACTTGAAAAAGACAAAGGAGCAGGGGGAGGATGCGGAAAAATGTCTCGCTGAGGAATTGAAGAAGCACGCTTTTGCCGATGAAGCCGCGGCTGAGAAAGCGTTAGTGCTTATTCCGCGTATAGAAGAATGGACGGTGCGTCAGACAAAATTACGCGAGGCGGTTGCTTCCGGAAAGAGTGTATGTGAGCATTGTAAACAGAGTGTCCGAACTCTGCGCGAAGAGCGTTCAACCAAAGTGACTTCGGAACTCCTCGATATGAAAACCGATGAATTACAGGAAAAAATTAATTCGGAAACTCAAAGGTTAACTCAATTGACGAGTTTGATCGGTGACCTCGGCGGTGAATTGAAAATAGATGATCACAAACGCGCGGGTAACGCAGAAAAACAACAAAAGGTTCAACGTCTTAACGAGGAACTTAAAGCATGGAACATCCTGAAAGAGATCGTCCGTATCAATAAAGCTAAAGACGGCTTTCAGCGTTACGCTCAACAGCTTACTTTTGATGTGCTCGTCGAATCTGCCAATGTACGTCTCAACGGAATGAATTCTCGGTATCTCCTGCAATCTAAGCGGGATGATAAATTCGGGCTAAATGTCATTGATCGCTGGGTAGATGAAACGGAGGTGCGTGATGCGTCTAATCTTTCCGGCGGTGAAACATTTATCGTGTCACTCGCACTCGCTCTCGGTCTTTCCCAATTGTCCGGCGTTCAAACTGCTATCGATACACTCTTCCTCGATGAAGGTTTCGGCACGCTCGATGCGGATACCCTCGAACAGGTCCTCAGTAGCCTTGAATGTCTTCGCGGGGAGGGTAAGCTCATCGGCATTATCTCGCATGTTCAGGCCCTCCATGAGCGTATGCCCCAAGGTGCTTGTATCCGCTTAGAGCGTATCCCGGGTACCGATCGTTCAAAAATTTTACCTAATCCGGCTGTTACTGAAATCGGAAAAAGATGACGTCATTCTTCATTGTTTGAGAATAATTCGTACTCCGTTATCAGGGTAGTGTCGTCAATTTTATTGCGACGGATGTGTAGAGTCCCTCTCTCTCCCGAATTGTCTGCGACCAAATTGAGATAATAAATTTACTATCGGATTCGCTTTTCCTTTTAAACATGCGTGAGGTTGCAGTCATGCCGAGTGCGTCATAATAGTACGGAGTAGCTGTACAATCAAAAAATATTCAGATTAAACTACATACATCATACAACAGGATAAAACTTTCGGAAATTAATCCACAAAACATACTATGAAAAAAACAAACCAAACAAAAAAAGACATGCAGCAGCTTGAAACTAAAGCTGCTATCAACGCTGAAAAAAAATTCGGTGTATCGGACGCCCAGCCGTCAGAAAAGCAGCGTAAGGCGAAGGGCGCAAAAGGTAAACAGAACGGAAAGTTGAGTACACGCGAAGGAAATCGAGAAATCGACGAAGACCCGCGTATACGAGATTTGGTCAATTTACTCGTGCAATTAAGCGACGAAGGAGGGATCATCACCTACAATGACATCTATGATCTAGAACCCGAAACGCAGACTGACAACAATCTTCTTGAAGAGGTCGTGGAACAATTATTTGACATGGAGATTCAGGTTCACGATGCTGCGGATACATTTGATGAGCAAGAGTACTTCGTGTTAGAGGATGATGTCAATTCTGAGCAGGACAGAAAATGTAAGACGGCGGAATTCTCCGGATTATTGTCAATCTATTACAGAGAGATAGGTAAGTACAAAATTCCGAATAGGGCTGAAGAGGGACTACTATCGCGACGTATACACCAATCGAGGGACGAGTTAAAAAAACTCATGATTATACTCGGTATAGTAGCTACTTACTATCAAGAGATTGTAACTGAATTGATTCAAGATCCGCAGAAGATCGAAAAAACGGTGAACGGAAGTGACATTAAGAGAAGGGGACGTTATGTTCAGATGCTGAGAGACGCTCTCCCCCGGCTTCAGGAATTTTACGATGCGGGTAGCCGTGCTTATCGCGAAATGCGAGCATCCGGATGCTCGAGGAGTGACGGCAAGACCCTCAATCCCGACTTACAGTCGCACATCGAAAATCTCTGTGACCTATATAAAAAGTTTTCCTTCAAATCATCTGTTCATGAAAACTTTATGGAGAGATTGAAAGTAGTACGTCAGCATATCCTTAAAATCCAACGTACATTAAAGGAAAATCCGGATGATCGTTCGTGTGTGAAGACTTTATCAGAGATAGAGATGCAGCTATGGATGCCGATCGAAGACTTCCTTGCGTATTACAAAAAAATGAAGGAGGTTTTACAGAATCTTCAAAGCGCTAGAAATCAAATGATTAATTCGAATTTACGACTTGTTGTAAATATTGCCAAAAAATACACAAATCACGGAATTCCGCTGGAGGACCTCATTCAGGATGGAAATCTCGGGTTGATGCGTGCTGTGGATAAATTTGAATACAAGCGTGGGTACAAATTTTCAACATACGCGACATGGTGGATTCGCCAGTCAATAACTCGAGCCATAGCCAACCATGGTAACACCATTCGTGTACCGGTTCACATGCTCGAGCAACTTAATAGGTACATGCGTGTGCAGAATGAACTTACTCAGAAGTATGGGCGTGTGCCGTCTCCGGAAGAAATCGCTTCGGAATGCAATGTCTCTCCGAATCGTGTCCGTAAGGTATTTGCTGCCGCTTTACAAACCGTTTCTGTTGACATGACTATCGGCGGTCCGGACGGAACTGCCCTCCTTAATTTCATTGTTGATACGAAGGGCAAAAATCCTTTGGATACCGCTGTTTGCGAATCATTAAAGGAGAAATTACGCGAGGTAATGATGTCCCTGAACGAAAGAGATCGAAATGTCATAAAACTACGTTACGGTTTTAATGATGGCTCCCCTCTTACTCTCGAAGCAGTGGGGCGAATATTCAATGTAACACGTGAACGTATACGACAACTCGAGATGCATGCTTTACGTGCTCTAAGAAAACTCATGCTTGCAAAACAACACTGAACCGCAGTCCCTCCGCAATGCCCGCCTCTCAACCCCATTTACGATTTGGGTACTTCTAAAAACTCTCCTTTTTACGGAAAAACATGGTTAGCTCCTGCAAAAAACGGTGTGTAACCCTGCTATAGAAGACTGTTTCCACATGCCTTATTAAGCATGCCCTTGCATTGATTGCCCTTCCGTAACTTACTGAAATTAAACGCATTTTGTTTTATCAGCACAGTCGGCACAGCAAACTATCCGAAAGTTTCCTGTTTAATCCGAGTATCACGCGCAATGCTCTTTCGCACGGGAGTTATTAGCTTTTAGAAGTACCCAAATCGTAAATGTGGCGGGGAGGCGGGCATCGAGCGCGCCCGCAGCTCGGCGGCAGGACTGCGGTTCATCAGTTCAGGCAGTACGTATTTTTAATACGTGCGTCAAGTCTTTTTTAAATTTTTTTTGTCTTTTTTTCAAAGGTGTAGGGGACGAATTCCTTTTCCAGAGGGCAAAATTTGAATGCCTTATCATTTTTGCTGACCATTTAATATCAATAGATTATCATGCGAGAGATACGTATTAAAAATACGTATAATAGGTAGCGGGCAGGCGAGTCGATGAATAACGAGACGACATGAAGGCGATGCATTGGTATACAGCGTTGATTGGGTGGGTATGCTGCACTGCTGCGGTGTATGGGGTGGTGGTAGAGGTTGAAGGACGCGCACCGGCGGATGAACCGATGGCGCGTTCGCAGGCTCTCGCGGATGCTTTACGTGAAGCCGTACGGACGGGTGCCGGGGTGGACTTGGTAAGTGAATCGCAGACCAAAAACTTTACGTTGGAGTTCGATCGGATGTTCTCGCGGGCACGGGGGTACGTGAAGAAGTACGAGGTAGTATCGACCGGTACCTCGTCGGACGGATTTTATGTGGTGAAAGTCAAAGCGGATGTAGGGGAAGGGATGCCGGACACGAATGACAAGCTCACCCTGCAGATGATGGCTCGCGAGCACCAAGCCCCGCGTGTAGCCATCCGCATCGAAGAGCAAATAGAAGGCGTACAAAATGGTTCCTTGGCATCCGATTGGTTGCGAAATGTCGCTACAGAGTGCGGCTTACGCGTTGTGGAACTCAATCGCTCTCAGTGCGAGGGAGGGATGATGGCGAAGCGAGCCGAATCTCTCGGGCGCAATCAGGAAGCATCCCTGCGCGGGCAAGGCACGGTGTCCGGTTGCGATTACCTCATCGAAGGCACGGTGGTGGGAAGCAGCGCGGGGGAACAATCATTCTACGGAAGCAAACCGGGGAAAAAATACTCGTTAGGTCTTAATCTGAAGGTGTTAGATGCCGCTACGGGTGTAGTTATCCTCACCGAGAACGCGCCATCGCGCGATATTCTCATACGCCGCGTCAGCTCGGACACGGCAGCGGCACGCGAAGCGGTGCGTCAGCTCCTCGAGGGAGCCCCGCGGATCGTTAATTCAGACACAGGTATGAAACTCATCCGCCGAATTTTTGCGCATTGGGCAGCGGAAACGGACTTAGGTTCAGTCTGTAAGTTAGAGTTTACCGGCATGGACCTCGCTACGGCACAGAAATTGAAAGAGAAACTAACCGCTGTGCAGAATGTCGGTTCTGTGTGGATACGCAGCGTAGACCCCGCCGGAATATCCGTGGTAGATTGCGAGGCGCGTCTGCAACCCTTGGAATTAGCGGCTATCATCGAAAAATCTCTTAGCGGCTACAAATTAGACCGTTCCGAAAATCGCTATCTCTCATTTCGGCGTTCGGCAGCTTCATCCGCTGCCCCTGTTTCCGCATCCGCTGCTTCATCCTCCTCGGCACTGCTGTACGGTTCCATAGGCGGAGGTGTCCTGCTCATAGCCGCCGGTATATTCTACTTCTTCAAATTCAAACACTAACCAATTATGAAAATCACACCCATAATATACGCGTTGATCGGGCTGACATTGCTTGGGGTAACCACGGCAACGGCTGCGCCCAAGCCGGTTGTTAAGGCGGAGGCGGATACCAAGTTGCCGGCAATTTGGCGGAAAGTACCTGCCGCGCAGCGGCTCTCCCTCGTACGAGCCGCGGAAATGGACGCACTACGCATACTTGCCGAACGAATTGCCGGTCTGGCACTGGACGAAGAAAGCACCGTACAGGACCTCGCTGCGACGAGTGACGAAGTTCGTGGTGAATTAGCGGCTGTGCTGCGTGGTGTAAAAACCACGGAAGGTCCGACCTACTATGAGGACGGGCGGGTAGAAGTAGTACGTGCCGTAAAAGTAGCGCAACTCATCCGCTCCTTGACGCAGAAAAACGGAGGGACACCGACGGCGAGTCTCGATACACGCGAAGAGATGATGGACGCGCTGGGAAACGCCGCTATACCGGGGTCGCCCGGACAAAAACGGATCATGGCAAAACGCGCTGCCGAAATGGATGTTTACCGTCGTCTCGCCGAGCGCGTGGCAGGTGTCCACCTTACCGGAGAAACCACGATGAAAGATTTTGTGGCAAAGGACGATAAACTACGCGCCACATTCAGCCACACCATCAAATCAGCGGAAATTACATCTATCGTATACAACGAAGACGGCACGGCGACTGTAGAAGCGACTCTCAAGATCGGACCCTTGGTGCGCACCATCGTAAAACATAAATCCGCTCAGGGTGCCGTACTGAAAGTTGAGGAAACGGCAGAACAGCAGGAGATAAGTGAAACCGGCAACGGTGCCCCGGCGGAAGAAACCCCGAACGGAGCGTCCGCTCCGTCATCTAAGGAAGTAGAGACTGTTATTTCCTCGGTACTCGCTGTTATTCCCGTAGTTAATTAAGACGATGAATGCGACACACATTTCACTCGGAATGGTAGCCTTGCTGGCTTTGACGGCATGCACCGGCGAAAAAGAAGTGCCGCCCGTTGTCCACCCTGTTCCGGCAACCCCGACACCGGCATCAAATCCCTCGACAGCCCCGGAAAAAGCGACTCCGCAGCGATCGCGCGTCACCAAGCGTATTCATCGTTCAGTAAAGAAGAAAGCTCCGAAGGCAAAGGGACCAACAACGGAGACGATAAAGAAGCCGGAGGAAATCATCAGTACCCGAACTATTGTGAGTTGACCATGAGATTACTTCTCCTTTTCTTCCTCCTCCTTGCCTGTGTCCCGCTTGTACAGGCGGGGGATGATCCCTTCGCTAAACTGACGGATTCCCTCGTGGCGCAGTTGCCGCAGAAGGATAAACCCATCAATCTGGGTGTCGGGAACTTTGTTTACGGCGACACGCAAATGATGTCACCGCTTTCCGTAACGATCCGCGAGGAACTGGAGATCGCTCTGCCCAAATCGCACAAGGTTCAGATTATCACCCGCTCCGGGTTGGATGAGCTGGAGAATGAAGGTGAATTCCAAGCTACGGATTTGGTGGAACCCGGAACCACAGTCTCCAAAGTAGCCGTGCAGGGGGTCGAAGGTATCGTGCGCGGACGCTTTACCACAGACGGGTCTACGGTGACTCTTTACACGGAGATCGCTTGGTTGGAAAACGGACACATCACCAAAGATAAAGTAACATGGCGCATCAACGAAGTGGCGGCACGGGTTTGGCCGAATAAGCCCGCTTCCGAAGCGGCTGAGCGCGTGATGCCTCAGAATTATGAGCAGTCGAAACAGGGAATCGCCGAGGTAGAGAGCGGTGCCGAAGAGGTGACGAGCAATGCGAAACTTCTCGATGTAAAACGGGAAATCCCCCTACAACTGCGCACAACGGACGGTGAGAGGGTGTACCAAGAGGGCGATACGATCGGTTTTCGCGTGAAAGCCGCCGAGACCTGCCATGTGGTAGTGATCTGCCACCAGAGCGATGGTAACTCGGTCGTGCTGTTCCCTAACCGGTTTCACAAGGATACCCTCATCGAAGGCGGCAAGTGGGTAGACATCCCCGGAACGCTTAAGTCGGGCTTCGAAATAGAAATCGGGGAGCCCTTCGGCTCGGACGTGGTACAGGTAATCGCCTGCACCGATGAAAATGCCCTGCACAAAGAGATCAAAGACCTCGCCGCCGCGACAACGAAAGACGATCCTTACCCCGTCATGCCTCGCGGTATGAGCATCAAAAAAGCCAAGACCGCATCTAAAGCAAATCTTTCATCTCAGACAAAATGGGGAGAAAAACATATCATCGTGAGTACCTTCCCGAAAGATGAATGAAACCCTTCCTTTTAACTATTAACCCAAATTATTATGAAAAGAACCCAAAAATATGTAGTCGGAAGCCAAACGAATCGCTCCGAACAAGGTCGTCCGGACCTCTGTTGGATGGATATTCGCGTTGAAAAACTGGATGAATGCTGCGCGACAGACGAAAAGTACTATTTCGAATGTGAAATAGGTGGTAGCATATACAAGTATTGCATGAGTGGTGAAGAACTGAAAAGAGCATTCATAGACAATCACGTCGCGATAAAAACCAACAAGAACAGCATTTGTTATTCATTTTATTTCGATTATCGCAAAGGTGAGATATACGATAAGCTGAGTGAATCCGAAAGCAAGTTGGTTTGTCGGCTTCAGCCGCTCGCGGAGTCGGATCACACATGCATTGTAACCCAAATTAATATGAAAGAAACCCCAAAATACATAGTCAGGAGCGAAACTAATCGCTCCGAACAAGGTCGTCCGGACCTCTGTTGGATGGATATTCGCGTTGAAAAACTGGATGAATGCTGCGCGACAGACGAAAAGTACTATTTCGAATGTGAAATAGGTGGTAGCATATACAAGTATTGCATGAGTGGTGAAGAACTGAAAAGAGCATTCATAGACAATCACGTCGCGATAAAAACCAACAAGAACAGCATTTGTTATTCATTTTATTTCGATTATCTCAAAGGTGAGATATACGATACTGTGAGCAAGTCTTCGGGCAAGTTGATCTGTCGGCTTCAGGCGACCGGAGAGGTTGAGTCACATCCAAATTCTACGGAAAATCACATAGTCAAGAGTCGAGATAGTCGGTTGTTCGATGAGTTGGATTGCGTATGTGGAGAACAGGAATTGGAAAAAAATCTCGGGGAGAACATATCTGTGATAGCAGATTTAGTTGCGAAGACAGCGGTGTGGGCACCCATCAAGTACCATTTGGATTGCGAAGACGCACAGGGAACCTGCTTCGCTAAGTATCCGAATATTCGTCGGAAAAAAGCTAACGAAAAAAGAGGTGTTGATCCCGAGAATCCGGATATACGGTTGGATGATAACTCCTACCCCAATCGCCAAATGAAGGAAATGGGGAAAGACGCATACCATTGCGACTTCAAAGGATATACGGTTTGTCATGTATGGGAGGGAACTTGTTATAACGAAAAATACCATACGTGCTTTGCCAATTTAGTCCTCCTTCCGGCAGCTCTGTCCTCGTTCACCGATTTCAATCAGGAGATCCAGTCTATTTTGAAATATCGATCGTATGAGTTGTACCATTGGCTACCGGATGGAGAGGAAGCTCCCACAAAACCGAGGTACTACCCGGAGGACTGGATAAATCCACCCTCCCTGTCGTAAATTCTCTCTTGTTTGAATATGAGAACTTGCAGCATGAAGAAAATCGGAACTGCCGCCATCGCAACAGCGTTAGTGTTGGGGACCGGCTCCTGTACGCATCACAAGGTAAAACCGGCAACTCTTCCCGCACCTGTCCATCAACCGATAGCGCAGGCGACCGTTCTTGAAGCACCGAAATCTCTTGAAGGTGCATGGATTAAGGTAAAGTCTCATAAGAAAGGGGAACCTGTGGGGGCACAAACAGATTGGTGGTATATAAAGGATGGGGAATCACATTTTTACCTCTCGGAGGAATGTTCCGAAGGACATCCGATTACTCCGGCATATTTTAAGGAGCCCGATTATACAGGGAGAGTAATTCCATTATATGAGGATAACTTAGAACGATGCTATAACATAGGAACGATATCCTATCATTCCCGGGGCAAAACGGCAACCCTAAGAATAGAAAATTACGATAGAAGAGCATCAACATTATGCCGCTCCACACTTATTAGTGATATGGCTGACTCTATTAGTGATTTCTCCGAGGAACCGGCAGTGATTACATTCGAGTCCGCCGGTTCAGGGGTGTATCACGGAACTATAAAGGGTGTCTTCGCGCCGGGTGGCATGCCTACCTTCTGGGTTCAGAAGCTCGATACGATCACAATTTACACAAAGTGAGGATGGAATTTTAGTAAAGGTGCTTGACCTATACTTCCCAACGACCTTGACTGGGGAGTGTGGGGATCAGGATGCATCCCTCCAATTTATTAACGAGAAAAAGAAGCATGAGGAAATTATGACTATGTACGGCAGATTGATTTTGGGAACTATACTTTGTATTGTTCAAGCTATACCAATTCATGCTTCATGCCTTGATGAGGGTAGTTGCATTAAATTGCCACAGGTATGCCAACCGGTTGCGGCAATTCCCCTGTTTGGTCATGTGACGGTACCTTTTTACTTAGCGGCGCGGACATCAAACGCAAGACAAGGTGGTGTTGTGACTTTCAGTGACTTATTCAACGGAGAATCGATTACGATGCCGTCATGGTTATGGAATGATGTGAAAGATTTGAATGAGCAATTGAAGCTACGGCTGTCGGCGGGTGATTATTTGACTATCTTAAAAGGTGAAAATCGACTCTTTGCTCAGTATAAAACTAAAGAGGAGTATTTGCGGGCGGTTTCTGAAAATAGGAACCCGATGATCGACAAGATCGACACTATTCAGGAGTTACGGAAAAAACTTGGAGAAATTTTAGCTGATCCGACGAGTGACAAAGTATTTCCGAGACCCCGGTTTGTTACCATGGGAAAGCGAGGTGTAATGTTTCGAGAATACATACGTTACAGTAAGGATGAAATCTCGTTGGGCGATGAATCATATATATTGAGTCGTGAACGAGGCTTGCAGTCAGGATACTCGTCACTGTGGACATTTTGGGATTCACGAACCGGTTTCCCGGATATAAAATTTGCATGCCAATCGTCTACACTTGCGAGTTCCGCGAGGGGTAAATTGGTGGGAGGGAGCCCCATCTATTATCTCATGGAGACGTATGATGAATGTTCATCGTGCGACTGGTGTTGTTCAATATGCGCGGTAGAGAGTTATCTTGTCGATCCTCGTAACAAGACATTTCAGGCACTTGTTCCTCCGGGAATGTCTCCATTCGTGGACTATGAGGAATATCCTGACAGTGGTTTGTTATACAGGCGGGGACATCCTCTTCCTCCGACACACGAGATGTATAGTGCATCGCATGCGCCATGGTATGCGGAGGGAGATGCGGGAAAAGAATTTTTGCATATACGGCGGATCAGAGAGGAATTAGATTTTGCATGGGGAAAAGAGCGTATACCATTGGCAGATAACATTCTATTCTTAGATTCGCTTTCACAATACGGTCAAGCAAACAAAGAGCAAGGAGACAACGCGAAGTCAGTACAAGATAAGATTGTGCGGTTGATGCAACCGGCTCCGCGTGACATTCACAATTCAGAGCCAGAGTGCATAGAAACAGGAAACATAAGAAATGGATACACACTGTTCCTTAGGTATACCCATAGCGGATCGGAAGGTGGATTTGCGATGTTTGGAATGCTTACACCCAATGATGAGGTATTATGTTTTCCTATTGACGCGAAAGGAACAATGTATGGAGCAGAATGGTACTTGCTCCCGCAAACAGGCAGACTTTGCCCATACAGCCGATGTGTGGATATAGCTGAAAAAAGTCAAGGACGTCTTAAAAATGTCCTAGAGGCATACCACATGAGTGACTTTGCTCCCCCCTCTGCCGTAACATTGCTATCCAATTTTTTGGATGACGAGGATTACCTTGAGCTGGTAGTTGGATTGGAAAGTTATGGTGATGTCGTCGTTGATATTGTCCGTTTGAGCTTGAAAGACTACACATATTCAGTGGAGAGAAGGTGGAGATTTCCAAGGAGTGCTCTGAACCCCAAGTGGATATCTAACCAACGAATTTTTATGAAGCCTGAAGATGATTTTCAGTACAAAATCATTCAGGCGGAAGAAGATGGAAACGGTCGAGTTTTGGGCGATTTGTATGTCGAAGATTCGAATAGTTATGCAATTGTCTTGCCCAACGGACATTATGCCGGTTCACCCGGGTGCGAACGTTTCCTGCAATACGGAGACGGAAGACGGGTGGTAGGTATGCGAGCTTTAGCACCGTGGCGGAATCGTCCGGCAGAAGTACTGGAAGCGATCGGAGGGAATGTGGATGATATTGTGGCACTGCGGGAGACGACGAAGCGCTGGCTGCGTAAACAGGGCTTCGACCCGGAAAATATGCCACCGGAACCGCAACTGGATGCTTTCCCTGTGGCGGAGGTAGAAATGCCGAAATTATTTAACACGAGTGGCACTGCTTGTTTCAGTGTGGCACTCAAGGCGACGGCGCACGACATCAAGAAAATGGAAGTACGCGCCGACGGTGTGCTCATCCCCCAGAAATTTGATGCCGACATCAATGTCACGGCAAATGAAGAACGAACGGTCACAGTGGAGGTACCGTTGGCAACCGGTCAGAACTGGATAGAGGTGACTCCGGTGGATAGTAAAGGAATTTCCGGAGATACGACGCGCTTTCGCGTGATATACAGGGGTCAATATCCCTCCGATTTATTCATCGTAGCACTCGGAGTCTCGGATTACGAGAACCCGGATATGAAACTCCGATATGCCGCCAAAGATGCTAGGGACATTGCTGCTGCGTTTGAGAAATATGGGACAGGTCGCAAGCACGTGCTCGTGCTCACTGACAGGGATGTGAAGGATAAGAGTGTGATGGAGAAGGTAAAAATATTTCTTTCGGCGGCATCGTTGGAGGATCGCATTGTTTTCTATGTAGCCGGACATGGCATCTTGGATGACAAACTAAATTACTACTATGTCCCGGCTTCGTTTGACCCGGAGCATATCGCCGAAACGAGCATTTCTATGGATGAGCTTACGGGCTGTCTACAGGACACCAAGGCACGCAAGAAGCTGCTTTTGCTCGACACATGCTACTCCGGCATGCTGGGCGAGGAGGGAGAAGAAAAGCTTGCCCTGAGCGGAGTGCAGTTGCCGCACGGTGTGCGTGCGATTCAGATACGGGGGATGAAGGTAAAGAAAGCGATGGGAGCACTTAGCGTGAACCAGAGAAAACGCTATGTGGAAGATATGTTTTCACGTGGTAATACCCAGAGAGGAATCAACATCATAGCAGGAACATCGGGAGCTGAGTATGCCTTGGAATCCGGGGAGTGGAGGAACGGTGTGTTCACGGCATCCGTCATCAGTGCCATGAAGGGCGAGGGTGCCGCGCAGGACGTGGATGGAGACGGTTTCTTCTCGGTGGAGGAACTGCAACAGAAGGTTGCTTCCACCGTGCAGCAGCAAACAGGCGGACAGCAAAGACCGAGCATTGTGTCGGCAGAGGGAGCTGAGAATATGATACTTGTGGAGGGAGTAGGCTATTACAAGATCAAGCAGCTGATTACGCGGAAGAACTGGAGTCAGCTGGCGGATGTGATACGAAAAAGTCCGAGGAATTACAATGATAGACAATCGGAGGAACTTGTTAGTGACGCCATTGAGTCAAATGCGCCTGTCGCAGTGATCAGGCAGATGATAGAACATGGAGCTTCGCCACAAAGGATGTACGGGGCTGCATTGGACAAATTCTTAGAATCAAAAAATCCTGAGTATCTCTCTCACAGGCTCGAGATTGCAAAATTGTTTGCCCAAAGCGGAGAAATAAAACGCGGGTACAAATGGACAAAACAATTGAACGAAATAGTGTATAGACTTCGTAATTCAGGGGATGAGGAGCTCGCCGTCGTGCTCCTCGAAAAAGGCGTTACGAATTTCTATGATCCCTACGTCGGAGAGAATTCCTTGGGACTCTTCGAAGTTTTTGCGAAGCATGGGATTAGTCCGAATTATACCAAGACGATGAGTTTGAAGGCGGGTAATTCTAAGGACATTTTTAGAAATATTTTGCTTGCTAATCAGGAATATAGAAGACACATCAAGGCACTTGAATCTATAATGCAATCATCGACTATGTTGCAACAGGACATAGTACCTTTAAGGGGAACCCCGCTGCACGAGTTAGCACTCCTCTACTGCGATGTGAGCACGCCATCGCAAAAAAACGAAGTGTTGGGAAAAATGCAAATACTACTGGCGCACGGCGCAAATCCCAACTGTTTGCAGGGACACCGAATTGAGGGTGACGGGACTGATGATGCCTTTACCACGGGTGTCACTCCTCTCTACATCCTCTGTCGCAATGGCAAGATATCCTTCCGCGATGCGTTACCGGCTATAAAACTGCTCATTCAGCATGGCGCGAATATCCGTTTACCCGACTGTAACGGGAAAGAACCGCTGGACAGACGGGATCCGAATTACAAGGTTTTGGAACAGCTGGAAGCGGCGGCAAAGTCCGGTGCGTCCATGGATAATATCCAAGCGGTTTCGACTGCAGTTCCGAATCCTCCTGCTCCCTCCTACCCGGTGAGAGGAGGAGACCGCAGGGACTTGCAACCCATGATAGATCGCATGGCAGCGCTGCGGTGTCGGGAAGCTTCGTCAGCACTGTACCGAAAGCGGCTTCTTGCTTTGCTACCGCTGATACGCGACGGAGCGGATGTCAACCTCACCCTACCGGAAACCAAAGGCAACACGGCATTGCACTATTCGTGCGCTATCGGGAACTTGGGTATCACGGAATGGCTAGTCAACCACGGAGCCGATGTCAACGCGGTAACCGACAAGGGGGCAACCCCGTTGGACTGTGTCGGAAGTGACAACGGTGCGCAGATACGTGCTTTGTTGGTATCGCGCGGGGCGGAACGGGGCGCAAGGGTAGACGGTGGAGGCAGGTCTGTCCCGGTCACCTACCCGGTGAGCGGAGGAGACCGCAGTGACCTACAACCCATGATCAACCGCATGGCGGCGCTGCGGTGTCGGGATGTCACATCGGCACTGTACCAAAAACGGCTCCTAGCATTGCTACCGCTAGTACGCGACGGATCGGATGTCAACCTCACCCTACCGGAAACCAAAGGCAACACGGCATTGCACTATTCGTGCGCTATCGGGAACTTGGGTATCACGGAATGGCTAGTCAACCACGGAGCCGATGTCAACGCGGTAACCGACAAGGGAGCGACTCCGCTGGACTGTGTCGGGAGTGACAACGGTAAGCGGATACGTGCCCTATTGAAATCTCGCGGCGCGAAACATGCTTCGGAGTTGTGATAGAATTCGGATACGAGGGATACAGCCATTCAACGGGGGAGTCAGGGGGTGTGAATTCGAAGAAGCGACAGCTCAGAATTCGTCTCCATACACCCTCAGCTGTGTTATTTCTCACCTCGGTTTTTATTGCTTGCGTCTTCGCATAGCGTGTGGTTAGAAATAATGCGAGCATTTTTCTGTCATCACGGCAACGTTAAACGTTTCCGGCATGCTGGCGCTTTCTTCGGGTGGAACAATACAATAGGCAAGATCGTGCTACTTGTTTCGTGAGTAAACACATACGGCAAATAATCGCTTATTATCGCCTTAGACCTTCGAATTTATTCGATTGTGCTTTTTTGATGGAGGAATGAAGACCCTCTGTCGCGCGTGGCAATTTCCATGACAAAGGGGGAAGTATAAATTCGCGTGTATTTATACTTGACAAAGAGCAGGGAAGGGGGTACGATATGCGATGAGGGTAACCTCGTTTTAATTATACAACTACTAGTTATGAATGCGATAAAGAAATACCTTGCCGAGTTTATCGGTACGTTTGTGTTGGTGCTATTCGGATGTGGAGTCGCAGCCGCTACGGGTTGCGGAATTCATGATGGCACCTATGTTGCTACAGCACTCGCCTTCGGTCTCGTGATAGTGGCTATGGCGTATTCTATCGGTAATGTTTCCGGGTGTCACGTAAATCCGGCGGTATCCATAGGTATGCTTGCTACGGGGCGCATGAGCATCGCGGACTTCATAGGCTATATTGTGTTCCAGTGTTTGGGGGCCATAGCCGGTGCCGCTGTACTCCTAGCCTTGGTCGGTGCCGATTCTAAGCTGGGCGTCAACGGTTTGTACAAGGGGTGTCCGTGTGGTTCTCTGCTTATCGAAACAATACTCACGTTCGTGTTTGTATTGACTGTACTCGGAGTAACGAGTCGGCAGAAAAACGGCACGGTAGCAGGGTTGGTGATAGGACTGGCTCTGACTCTGGTACACCTGCTCGGGATACCGTTTACGGGTACATCGGTAAATCCTGCTCGTAGTTTAGGACCCGCGCTCTTTGTGGGCGGCGAATCCCTCTGTAATGTGTGGGTATTTATCGTAGGACCCTTGGTCGGAGGCTTGCTCGCTGCCGGAGTCTATGCTCTGTTAGGGCTTGGCTGTAAAGAAGGCGAAAAGGAAGATGCGTAAAAGTTAAAATTTAAGGTTAACATTATTTTGCCTGCGGCGGGGTTCCTTTTTGAACTCCGCCGCAGTGCGTATTCGGGTGACTTTGTTCCCCCTGCTCGTTCGGCACCGGTAATTTTGTTCGGATGGTTGTTTACTGCTGCTTGACATGTCCGGAATTTTTGGTAGAATAGGCGGCGGTATGAAGATAGCCGTGATAGGAAAAGGGGGGCGGGAGCAAGCGCTGGTGGAAACATTGGCGGCGTCGCCCGGCAAACCGCAACTTTTTACATTTCCCGGAAGTGACGCGATAAGGCAGACCGCTAAGCCCTTGGAAGCCGGAGGATTGGATGAATTGATAGCAGCGATGGTTGCTGCCGGAATCGACCTCTGCGTAGCGGGGGAAGAGAGCTATCTTGTGAAAGGGGAAGGGCTTGCCGACCGGTGTGCCGAGGTGGGAATACCGTGCTGGGGTCCGCCGAAGGAGAGTGCCCGGTTGGAGGCGTCCAAAGAATTTGCCAAGCGTTTTTTGACGCGGCACGGAATCCCGACCGGCAAAGCGAAAGTCGCAGCCGATGCGGAGGAAGCGCGGGTTCTGATAGCGGGGAAGTATCCCACGGTACTCAAATTTGACGGCTTAGCTGCCGGAAAAGGCGTAGCGGTCTGTCCGGATGAAGCGAGTGCCGAAGCTTTCCTCGAAGAAGTATTTACCCGCAAACGCTTCGGGGACGGATGCCTGCTGGTGGAAGAGTACCTCACCGGTCCGGAACTTTCGATATTCGCGGCTGTGTGTGATACGCAGTACTTGGTGCTGTGTCCCGCACGCGACTACAAACGGCTGCGCGACGGCGATGAGGGGCCGAACACCGGGGGCATGGGAGCGGTGGCGTCCCGGAGATTAATTGATAATGACACCCTCCGCGTCATAGAAAAAACGATAGTCGCACCGACTGTAGCCGGATTACACGAGGACGGTCTGCCGTACCGAGGCTTTTTGTATTTCGGGCTCATGCTCACTCCGGAAGGACCGAAGGTCATTGAGTACAACTGCCGCTTCGGCGACCCGGAGTGCGAAGCCGTGATGCCCCTTCTGCGGGGCGACCTCGCTCAATTTTGTTTAGCCGGCGCCCGGGGAGAGTTCCGACCGGAGCTCATCGACTTCAGCGAGGGGTGGAGTGTATGCTGCATCTTGGCATCAGCCGGGTATCCCGCTTCCTCGCACAGCGGAGATGTGATCACCGGGTTAACGGACTGTCGGGCACGGGTATTCCACTGCGGCACGAAAAAGGTGGGAGACACTTGGCAGACAGCCGGCGGACGAGTACTCGCCGTTACAGCCACCGGCAAGACCCTGAAAGAAGCCCGCAACGCTGCACATGCCGAAGCCGCTAAGGTAGACTTCCCGGGGTGTCAACGCCGCGGCGATATCGCCTACCTCCATGTCTGAAATTTTTTTTCACATACTATGAACGATAAATCAATCGAATTTTTGCATACCTTGCTGGAAACACCATCCCCGACCGGAATGGAAATGCGAGGGCAACGTGTCTGGGCGCAATACATAGCACCCTACACCGACACGCAGGAGTGCGACGCGTACGGCTCCGCTTGGGCTGTACTACGTAGCAAAAAGAAAGACGCACCCACACTCATGCTGGATGCCCATGCCGATGAAATCGGATTTTCCATTCGCCACATCACCGACGATGGTTTTGCCTACATCGAACGCTTGGGGGGCTCGGATGTCGCCATAGCACGCGGACGTCGCCTCCGTTTCTTCGGCGCGAAGGGAGAAGTCATCGGCGTAATCGGCAATACGGCCATCCATATCCGTGAAGACCAAGACAAAACTCCGAAACTTTGGGAGCTTTATGTGGATTTGGGATGCTCCTCACGCGCGGAAGTAGAAGAGCTCGGACTTCGTGTAGGCGACCGCGCCATTTACGTGGACGGTCCGCTCATGATGAACAAACGCTTGGTCTGTCGCGCACTGGATGACCGTCTTTGCGGATTCATCACCGCCGAAACGGCGCGTACCCTGCGCGAGCGAAAGATTGCCCCCGCTTGGAATATCGTCTTCGCCAATAGTGTGCAGGAGGAGGTCGGGTGCATCGGTGCCGAAATGGTAACCTATCGCATCCACCCGGACGCCGCCATATGCTTGGATGTGACCCACGCGACGGATACCCCCGGGCTTTCCGTTACCCGCTACGGCGAGGTCAAACTCGGCTTAGGACCGTGTCTGTGCATTGGACCGGCTTGTCATCCGCTGATCAATGAACGCATAGAGACTGTCGCGACTCAAAAGAAAATACCTTTGCAACGGGAGACATCCGGGCGAACAACCGGTACAAATACCGATTCCATTTTCCGCTCACGCGGCGGTGTACCTGCTACCAACCTTTCCCTCCCGCTGCGCTACATGCACAGCCCGATCGAAACCGCCGATTTGGGAGATGTACTTGCTACGGTTGATTTGCTGACGGAGTTTATCGCCTCGCTTAAAACAACCGATTGTTTCGCGCACCGCCTGTAACGATGAATCCGAAACCGAGCGTAGCCATAGTCGGTGCCACGGGCGCCGTGGGCGTCGAAATACGGAAGTGCCTGGAACAAAGGAGGTTTCCGCTTTCCGAGCTGAAGTTGTTTGCCTCGGCTCGTTCCGCCGGAAAAAAGGTTCCTTTTCGTGAGCGCGAGATAGAGGTAGAAGAACTTACGCCGGAAAGTTTTCACGGAATTGACCTCGCGCTCTTTTCCGCCGGGGGAGATATTTCACGTCAATTTTCCCCTATCGCGGCAGAGGCAGGATGTGTGGTGGTGGATAATTCGTCGGCTTTTCGACAGGACAATGACGTGCCCCTTGTTGTGCCGGAAATCAACGCGATGGCAGCGTTGAACCACCCCCGCAACATCATAGCCAACCCCAATTGTACCACAATTATCACCCTCATGGCTCTCTACCCGCTGCACAGGCGTTTCGGTCTGAAAAAAATAGTAGCGAGCAGTTACCAAGCCGTATCCGGCAGCGGGCAACACGGCATTGCCGAACTCGAAAACCAAGTCCGCGCGTATGTTCACGGTCAGCCCCTCGTGGTGCAGACATATCCTAAGCAGATAGCTTTTAACGTGTTACCGCAGATTGACAGCATGACTGACACGGGCTACACCAAGGAGGAACTCAAGATGCTGAACGAAGGACGCAAGATATTGGGTTTGCCGCAATTACGGGTGAGTTGCACCTGTGTGCGTGTGCCGGTGTTCCGCAGTCATTCCGTCTCCTGTGTAGCACAATTCGAGCATCCGGTGGATGTAGAAACCGCGCGTAAGTGTTACGACGGTATGCCCGGTGTGGCACTCATGGATGACCCCGCGCACGGAATTTGGCCAACTCCGCTGGATTCCACGGACGGAGATACCTGCTACGTGGGGCGCATCCGCAAGGATTCTGCCTTGGAAAACGCGCTGAGTCTCTGGGTGGTAGGCGACCAAGTGCGCAAGGGAGCGGCGTTGAATGCCGTGCAGATTGCCGAGCTGCTTCCGGAACGATGTGCGCGGTGACACATGAGGTAACCCATTGGCAATGAAATTGTAACAGCGGAGACCATGATGGATATAGAAACGCTCATTCGGGAAACGAAATTGAAGGTTGAGCAGCGGTTGGCGGAGCTTATGCCCGGGGAGGATGACGCACCATCGCCTACACTCCATAAAGCCATGAGATACAGTCTCTTTGCCGGTGGAAAACGCATACGCCCGCTGCTCTGCATAGAGGCTGCCCGCGTTTGCGGCGGCGATGAAGCCCCGGCGCTGGATGCGGCATGCGCCTTGGAAACTCTTCATTCTTATACGCTTATTCACGACGACCTGCCGTGCATGGACAACGATGACCTACGCCGAGGGAAACCGACGAATCACAAGGTATTCGGCGAGGGGATGGCGGTTTTGGCAGGGGATGCCTTGCTTACCGAAGCTTTTGCTATGCTGGCACGCGTGCCGGAAAATGCCCGCTACGGAGTGCGACACTACGTGGCAGAGCTGGCACGTCTCTCCGGTTCCCTCTTCCTCGTCGGTGGTCAGGCCTTGGATTTAGAGGGTGAGGGACGTCCTCTTTCGGCGCAGGAAATCCGCGCTATCTACCTCGGCAAAACAGCCGCGCTCATCGAAGCATCTGTACGCTTAGGGGCAATGAGTGCCGCGTGCACGGCAGAGCAACTCGACGCGCTCACGGACTACGGACGCAATTTGGGGCTTGCGTTCCAACTCATTGATGATGTGCTGGATGTGACATCCGTCCCGGAGGTTCTCGGTAAGAGCGTGGGCAAGGATGAAAAGGCGCGGAAGGCGACACTGTGTGCGCTTGTGGGGCTTGAACGCGCACGGAACGAAGCCCGTACCTGTACCGAACGCGCACGCTCTTCCCTGAGCCTTTTCTCCGCGTCCCACCGCGAAACTCTTCTCGCCATAGCGGACTACCTGCTCTGTCGAACATGTTGAAATCTGCAGAGTTAGGAATCCGTGTGGACTTTATCGCATGGAAATGATGCCGGAAGATAAAACGCTTGCGCCTATTTTTATACTGGGTCCCACCGGGAGCGGGAAAAGTGAGTACGCCGTCGAATTGGCAGAACGCATGGGGCACGCGGAGATTGTGAGCGCGGATGCTTTCCAGGTATACCGCAGTATGCCCATACTCACAGCGGCGCCTTCCGAGGAACTGAGGCGGCGGATTCCCCATCACCTCATCGGTTTTCTCGAATCCGATGAAAACAATGACGCCGCAACCCATGCACGCCGCGCTCAACGGGCTATCGCGGAAATCCAAGCACGCGGGAATCGTCCTATTGTTACCGGGGGCTCCGGTCTGTATGTCCGCTTTATTTCTCACGGCATATCACCTGCGCCGCCGGCGGATGCCGAACTCCGTGCAAAACTCAATGCTCTGCCTCTAGAAGAACTTGTGGCACGGTTGCAGGAGCTCGATCCGGAAGGTGCCGCTCACACAGACCTTAAAAACGCCCGATATGTAGCACGTAATTTGGAGATCGTGATACTCGGGGGACGCCCTCTTTCCGCTTGGCGTGGCAATTGGGACAGACCACCGGCGGGACCGGGGTTCGTGATATGTCGCGACACGGCTGAACTCGACGCGCGAATCGCCGCACGCGCACGCAGTATGATTGACGCAGGTGTGGCAGATGAAGTACGTGCCCTCGGAAAACTTTCTCTGACGGCTTCGCGTGTCCTCGGTCTGTCCGCCGTGCGCAGTTTCATCGCCGGCGAACTCTCACGCAGTCAACTGGAAGCTGAACTTACGCTCATCACTCGCCAATATGCTAAACGTCAACGTACTTGGCTCCGGCGTGAAAAATGGCTGAACCGCTGCTCCTGCCGCGTTTCCCCGCCCCCCCCACCGCATTTTTGATTTTTGATTTTAGATTTTTGATTGAGGAATAGTGCGCGATCCGTTGCGCGTCCCACCGCGGAAAGTATCCCCTCCCCGGCGGATGCGGTTCTCCACGGCTCTGCTTCGTGACTGATTTTAGTCCCCAACACACGCAACGGAGCGCGCATTATCAGTCAATCGTAAAGATCGTAAATGTGGTTGAGGAGAAGGGATGAGGGTACTGGGGAGGGGATGTAAGGACTGTAGTTCAGCTGCTGTGTGCCTACGTATTTGTAATACGCATGTCAAGCTTTTCGCGTAATTTTTTTCTCTTTTTTACAAGGGTAGAGCGGGGGAAGAATTTTACTTCCGAGAGAGAATTTATTGTACTATCATTTTTGTTTATTTTTCAT
>CAZJIH010000010.1:0-35537 GCA_964545935.1 uncultured Akkermansia sp.
GCAAAGGAGTTTTGGCAAAAGATGACAATATACGCAAAGGAGTTTTGGCAAAAGATGACAATATACGCAAAGGAGTTTTGACAAAAGATGACAACAGCTCGTAGAAAGTAGCGTGGCATGTACGTACTTATGGGTGATGAAATTTCTTCGATGCTTTTTAGGGGTGTTGACGGCGATTTGCGGGGTAGTTTACGCTGCTGATACCCCGGGGAAGGATTTCGTAAAAATCCCGGCTAACCCGGAGTTCTCCTTTACCCGCGGCTTGGAATCGCGTGGTCCCCGTTCGCACCCGGGGGAGAAGTCACCGATCACCAAACCCTACTACATGGCGAAATATCCGGTCACGAACGCGGAATATGCTGTATTTTGTTGTGCGACCGACTATGCGACACCGCGCTATTGGGAGAATGGTCGCGTACCCGCCGGCAAGGAAAGGCACCCTGTGCTTTGGGTTACGGTGAAGGATGCGGAAGCTTACTGTCGCTACATGGAGAAGAAGTATCCCGGGTGGCACTTTCGTTTACCCACGGAGGCTGAGTGGGAGAATGCGGCTATGGGACCCGACAAGACAGTTTTTCCGTGGGGGAACACAGACGGCGTGTCCCTCAGGAACGGAATAGTTACTGCACCCTTCAACTTCAACGCAGTTGTGGCAGCTCATTTTCTCAAGGCATCGCCTAACTTGCTCGTTCGGTTTACCAATGAGAAATCACCCCGCTTCGGCGAAAAGGTACCGCTTAATCAGCTCATCAGCGTGGCGCCGGACGGACGAGTGCAAGGTTGGATCAAGCATGCGGATTTCACAGGCTTCGTGTATTGTGACCTCTTCAGGGAAATCCTGCGTACCGGCGGTTATACAACTCCGGTGGATGCCCACCCGGAAGGTAAGAGTGCCTATGGCTGCATGGATATGGTCGGCAACGCTTGGGAATGGACTTCGACCTCTATTGTCGCATCCAATGGGGCAGAACGCGGACAGGTCGTCAATGCTATTCGCGGAGGTTCATGGTACGCTAACAAAAATTCCTGCCGTGCCGACTTCCGGGGTGAAGGACGTTTCCCCGATCACGGCTTCAATTCCGTCGGTTTTCGCTTGGTCGCGGAAAAATCAGCAGATACCGTCAAGTAGGCACTTCTTTGGAATGCCCATGGCTACCGCATTCGTGTTGTCCATGAGCATATCAAATATTGGTAAATCCGGCGTAAATACGAAATTTTTTTTTATTTTTGGGCTTGCAATTTTGCATAAATTATGTACAATGTGCGTGGGGCTGTAGCTCAGTGGTCAGAGCAGGGGACTCATAATCCCTTGGTCGTGGGTTCGAGTCCCTCCGGCCCTACTTAAGCTTTGCTGCGAATAACCTCGTTTCCAGTTCGCCGGAAACGAGGTTTTTTTATAATTTGCTGAACATTAGCGATATACGGAGTCCTAAACTCATAACGCATTCGAGGGCATTTGAACCTCAAACCCCCTGATTTTGCCCTCTCGGACTCCCGCCGGGACTCCAAAGGACTCATGTCGCGGGATACGATAAAGTATCAAAACTTGGTTAATCAGGCACTCCCGCAAAATAGTCGCGCACAAAAAAAAGCGAAGAAGCTCGCCAACCTCAAAGAGCTGTGGTAGAATGAGGGTACTATGAACATCATACCTGCTCTTGAAATAAAAGTGTCATGCCACGTCCGGGATGCACCTCCTCCGGTCGCATTACAACATATTTCCCACAATGCGGACAATATACACACGGTGCCTCTATGCGCAATACCACATCATACTGCATATACGTAGTATCCCTTATGCTTATGTGTCTGTACCCCCGCCTCTGTACCTTACCTGAACATAATTTGCAGCGTATAGGTGTCCCGGCAATATATTTGTACTTGACAGTAACACAATTATTTGTACAATCATTCTCGTAGGCTCGCCAACCTTTTATTTCAAGAGCAGGTATGATGTTCATAGTACCCTCATTTTACCACAGCTCTTCGGGGTTGGCGAGCTCCTTCGCTTTTTTTGTGCGCGACTATTTTGCAGGAGTGCCGAAAAATTTACCGCTCCGCTCAAATTATAGTTGACTTCTTTTTCAAAAGGATATATAATGCATCGCCGTTGGGCAAACAAACTCCGCAGTCTTACTATGAAAGTGAATTTTATTACCAGTATTCTAATGTGTTTAATACTCTCGTTTATCACCCTTGCTGATGGATGCGCACCGGGGAACAGTCAGCCTACGGGAATATTCCCACGAGGAGATTATTACTAAAACTTATATTTACAAGCATTGTTGTCCCGTGGAAGCATTCCTGCGGTATCCTGCAGGAACATCGTGGTTTGTGCTGTAACACAGAATATATCTCACACTGCCTCCTCAGAAAAAGTTTTAGCCCCAATCTGAAAACCGATCCCGATAAACCCGGTAATTATGCGGATAGCATCGTCTAGAAAGCCGTTTTTGGGATACCAATGACTTACGGCGTCGGAGAGTAGGGTTTCTAGTTACCCTACTCCCTCCTCCGTAGGTGTGGTTATTATACCTCACCTGCGCTCATATTACCACTCCTCCATTAACTGTGTACAATTTACGATTTCAATAAGTTACGTACAGAATGGCTGTGCAAGCGAATGCAAGAAAAGCAAAGCAAAAAGGATCGGGGGAGGACATTTCCGCGCCGGTGTGAAGTCGATACTCCCGTGGCGTGTAAAAAGCGTGTAACCCGCATGAGAAGGGGCGTTGAGGCGATAGGCAAATTTTTTGATGGACGGGTGTGATTAGTGCAAACTGCAAGAACAAATGCAATATAAGTGGTGTACTACTATTACTGCTGAAGGGTGGCTGTGCCTAACGCGGGTGGGTGGCTACGAAACGCAAATGCCGCAACCACCATGCACGACTGCAAGGCTGCCAGAAATGAAATTTCGATGATGCGCTCCGTTGGATATTGGGAAGAGACGTGGTATGATGAACACGCGCATGTGACCAAGCGGCGCGAGCTCTGGAAGGGTAATGCCTCTATTCTCACCACGGATTACAGCAACGCAAAAGCAGCATTGCCCAATTCGACAGCAAGCTGAGCCGAATGGAATGCAAGCTCATCTTGCCGAGCGGTGCCTCTATGCCTACCCGCCTGACTGAGGAGTACGTATATTTAGTGAACCTTCGTCCGGCATCTGGCATGTGATGTACAACGAGCAGAATAGGGCAATCTATCAAGAACAACATCCGAGCAGTGACCAACTGGAAATGTGAGGAGGATTGCGAGGAATGATCTCCACTCATAACGATTAAAAATAAATCTATTTGTATAGCAACGAATTAGGATAATCTTCTTTACAAAAGTCCTTTTTAGCTTTAAGACACAAAAAGGCTAAAGTTGCGAGGACATAGACAAAAAGACGCCGCGTTGTATCTGCAATGCGGCTTTTTTTGTGATGCGCGATGGAGACGGGACTACAGCCGGCGGCGGGCGAGGAGTAGAGTAAGTACGAAGGACGGCGTCAAGCAGTTAGGCGCAGTAAGGTTGCGCGCGGGTAGTGAAGCGGAAAGACTGCGCGGAGGGTGCATCAATGATGTACGAGAAACGTGAGAAAACCACACGGGGGACGACGTTGTTGCGGTCAAACTCGGTTTCCTCGGGTCGGGTGAGACTCGGGATTCACGATTTTCTTTGTTCAATGATGTCGATGACAGCGTTAACGACTTCACTGAGCAAACCGTGGAGGACGGGGAAAGGCGATACTGTATGAATAGGTTGCTTAATCGGCTCAGATTCAGTCGCTTTAACAGCTTTTGCTTCGGCAAGCTCCCGTTTAAGTTGTGAAACTTCCGCTTCGAGAACCTTGCAACGCCCCTCCCAATCCAAGACATCGTCTTCTTCTTCAGGACTGTATTGACCGGTGGAGCGGCATGTTGGTGGCGATACTTTAGCAGCCTCCGGTTCAAAGTCATCTTTTTCGGTGCTGGTCGGAATCGGAACGCAGGCATCCGTTGGTAAAGAATCTTCGCTATCCTCTTTTTCCTTAAAGAGAACGGTTGATTTCAACTTGGTAACGCTCAGGTCGAAAAACGTTGCCAAGGTTTTCATATTTGATTCATTGGGGAAGGTACCACCCTCGCATCCTGCTTTCAACCAAAGAGTAATAACAGTAGGAGTAACCCCGATTCGACGCGCAAGTTCTGCTTTCTTGATATTTTTTTCTTGCATAAGCCCGTGCAAATTAAGGGCGAAACGGGAAGGCGTACGACCTTCGGCATTCAGTGTTCTTTGTATAACCTTATCGTTCTTTATATGGTCTTTATCATTCCACAATACTCTTCCGAGAGCTTCAAGAACTTCTTCCGGCACATTTCCGTGTTCACTTAAAATTTTTGTAAGCATTGAAGGAGCAATTCCTGCTTCTTGAGCAATATCCGCCCTCTTTTTACCGACTCTTTCAATCCCTTTACGTACAATAAGAGCCAGTCGAGTGCGTATGATTTTTGCATCTTTTCTTTTCATAATATCGGCGACATAAAATTAAAAGTGAGTATCGCTACTCCCCCGCACCACTTATACCATAACTTTCCTTATATGAAAAGAAAAAAATAATAGAATGATTTATCTTTCGTAAAATAACAAAAATAAATTAGTCGTACGCAGCCGGTACATAAACATGAAGATCATTTTACAGCATTGAGGACACAAAGGATAAGCACACCGACATCTGCGAAGATAGCCATTTCCATAGAAGCCATACCGAAGGCGCCGAGGAGGAGGCACAATATCTTGACACCGAGAGCAAAAATGATATTTTGATGAACGGTACGCAGGCATTTACGGGCGAGACGGACGGCGAGTGGGACACAGGCCGGGTCATCGTTCATGATAACGACATCCGCTGCTTCGACGGCGGCATCGCTACCGAGTGCACCCATGGCGATACCTACATCCGCTCGGGCGAGCACAGGCGCGTCATTCACTCCGTCTCCGACGAAGAAGAGAAGCTCGTTATCGGCACGCATCAATTCCTCGATTTTTTCCACTTTATGTGTAGGTAAGAGCTCACTGTGAACAGCATCCGGCATCAACTCCGCTGCCGCAGCTTCTGCGACTCGGCGGTTATCGCCGGTAAGAATAATTGTTTTTTGTATACCGAGTTTTTTTAGTTCGGTTAAAGCGCGGGCGGAGGTAGGTTTCAGTGCATCCGTGACAACGATATGACCGGCGTAACGGTGATTCACAGCCACATGAACGAGTGTACCCACTTTATGGCAGGGCAGGGGGGTAACGTGCTCCCGGACCATCAACTTATCATTGCCTACGGCTACGTGTTGCCCGTTTACCGTCGCGATAACCCCCAACCCCTGCAGTTCCTGAATATTCGTGACGGAGAGAGAACTATGCGGCAGTTTGCAAGCGCGGCGCAGACTGAGGCTGATAGGGTGTGAGGAAGCACATTCGGCAGCGGCTGCGAGCTGTAAGAGCTCCGACTCAGAGTACGGACTGTGGTGGACAGCTTCCACATCGAAACGTCCACAGGTAAGCGTACCGGTTTTATCGAAAACAGCTACACGGCATTTTGCCAGGAGTTCGAGGAATTGAGAGCCTTTGATGAGGATACCGGCGCGGCTTGCGGCTCCGATACCTGCGAAGAAACTGAGAGGGATACTGAGAACCAGAGCGCACGGGCAGCTGATGACCAAGAAGATGAGAGCTCTGTAGAACCAAGTTTGCCAGGCGGCGGATTGTCCGCTGAGAAGGAGAATGATCGGTGGCAGCACAGCCAGCAGGAGTGCCGCGCTGCACACGAGAGGAGTGTAGACACGAGCTAATTTCGTAATAAAACGTTCGGAATGAGATTTTTTTTCACTTGCATTTCGCACGAGTTGTAAAATTCTGCATACGGTGGAATTTTTGTAAAGGCAGGTTGTACGGATACGCAGGGGGGAACGTAGGTTGATGCACCCGGCGGTTACGGTATCCCCCGAACGTACACTACGCGGCATACTCTCACCCGTGAGAGCCGAAGTATCCGAGATGCTTTCTCCCTGTACCACAATGCCATCCAGAGGTATTTTTTCTCCGGGTTGCACCACGATGATACTACCGGCAGAGACTTCCTCCGGGGAAACAGTGCAGAGTTCGTCGCCGCGTTCCACATGCGCGTAGTCCGGTCGTATATCCATGAGTTTTTCGATATTTTTTTGACTTCTATCGACTGCGCAATCCTGAAAAAATTCACCGATTTGATAAAAGAAAATAACCGCAATGGCTTCGTGAAAATCTCCGGTGCCTTCATAAAATCCAAGTGCTAAGGCACCCAAACTCGCCACCGACATCAAAAAATTTTCATCCGTAATTTCGCCGCGCAATATCCCTTTGCCCGCACGCAATAAAATGTCGTAGGCTATGAACAGGTAAAGTCCTATACCTAATACTATATTCAAGTTACCTCTCACCGGAAAAATGAGCATCGCGACAAATATTACACCCACAATGACAAGACGCACCAACATACGCGCCCGCTCCCTTCCCAAACTTCCCAACATCCCTTTTTGATTTTCTTTCATGATATTATTTTACGTTTGTATAAATAAGCAATCGTGTAAGTGTAATGTACGCCGATTTCGGCAGACTGTCAAGCAAACATGTTGATTAAGACGGAATTATTTTTTTTGGGGGGGGGGGGATGCGCACAGGAACCCTGACGCGACTTATAAAAGTACGACGATGAAACGGGGCGAGGGAGAGAGTTTCGGTCAGATCAGTTTAAGACGCACGAGGTCTTGTGTATCAATCAGACCGACCGGATGTTTTTGTGCATCCAGTACCACGAGGTCATCGATTCGCCGGTCACGTAAGGTTTTGACTGCTGAGACAGCGAGTTGGTCAGCCTGCACAAAGATAGGTGATGCGGTCATGAACTCGGCGACGGGTAGAGTGCCGCAATTCGGGTGCTGCTGAAAGGTACGCGCGAAATCGCCGTGTGTAAATATTCCTGCCAGTGTACCGTCATCATTAACGAGCACACAGGCACCGCTGCGAGCTTTTGTCATAGCCCCCAGACAATCCATGATACTGACATTAAGCGGGAGGACGGCAAGTTCCGTACGCATGATATCCGAGATATGAGTGAGTAAGGCACGTCCCAAGGCGCCGCCGGGGTGACTACGCGCGAAGTCTTCTTTTGTAAACCCGCGTGCTTCCAGAAGAGCCACGGCGAGGGCGTCACCCATTACTAACATGGCGGTTGATGAGGAAGTCGGCGCGAGATTCAGCGGGTCCGCTTCTCGTGTAACCGCTGTAAGCAGCACAATATCCGACAGCTGAGCGAGTGTGGAATTACCCTTACCGGTCATTCCGATGACAGGCATGTCATAGCGCTTGAGGAAGGGCAGGAGGGTAAGGAGTTCGGATGTTTCACCGGAGAAGGACATAGCGATGCAGGTATCACCGTCCTGTACAATTCCCAAATCACCGTGCATAGCGTTCATTGAATCTAAGACAACTGACGGTGCTCCGGTAGAAGTAAGTGTAGCCGCAATTTTATTTCCGACGAGACCGCTTTTCCCTACCCCGACCACAATAATTTTATGGCCGGTTTCCACCGCCTTTTTCATAGTTTCCACCGCTCGGTTGAAACTGACGTCCAACTGCGTACCTATAACGCGCAGCGCTTCTATCTCATCTTCAAATACTTTTTTCCCGCGTATCGTGTGATCTGTCATCGTGTGTTCCTACGTTGCGCCGCTATTATAATACATCCTCCGAAAAATGTCAACAATGCCCGCATCCACGCCGTTGAGTAGGTTCGGCGGTTCAGTGCTTGACATTTCCGGGGAACTGTGTACAATAGGGGGTGCCGTCTCTCGGAAGGGGGCAAAACTTGTTATTTTCAGCAAATGGAAACACAGAAGATAGAACGGGCATTGTTGTCAGTATCGGATAAGACCGGATTGGCGGAATTTGCGAAGGGGTTGGTAGACATGGGAGTGCAGCTTATATCTACCGGTGGAACGAGTAAATACTTAAAGGAAGCCGGGTTACCTGTTACGGAGGTATCGGAATACACGGGTGCGCCGGAACTTTTTGACGGAAGGGTCAAGACACTGCACCCGAAGATACACGGTGGGTTACTGCAACGACGGGACCATCCGGAGGATCGGCAGCAGGCACAGGAGCACGGTATACCCACCATAGACCTCGTTTGCGTGAACCTCTATCCATTTGAACAAACGATCACCAAGGGTGGGGTAACGTTAGAAGAAGCCATTGAGAAAATAGACATAGGTGGGCCATCCATGCTGCGCTCGGCAGCCAAAAATTACACATATGTCACCGTGGTAACAGACCCGGCGGACTATAACACGGTGTTAGAAGCCATGCGAAATCAAGGGGGAACTTCACTTCGCCTACGAGAAGGACTGGCAATTAAGGTGTTTATGCGGACATCTGCGTATGACAGCGCGATAGCCAACTACCTCGGGTACCAAGCGATGGGCAGCACAGCCGGTAATCTCGCTTTGTCGCTACCCTTTGCGCAGGCACTTCGATACGGAGATAATCCGCATCAGACCAGCACCCTGTACGGTGATTTCAATAAAATCTTTCGTCAACTCCAAGGAAAAGAGCTCTCGTATACCAATGTGTTGGACTTGGACGCGGCCGCATCGCTCATTTCAAACTTCAGACGCCCAACGGTTGCTATCCTCAAGCACACCAACCCCTGCGGCGTAGGACAAGACGACAGCGATTTAACGGAAGCTTGGAAACGAGCGTTTCAAACCGACACACAGGCACCGTTCGGAGGCGTGATTGTCACGAATCGACCGATGACGGAAGCTTTGGCGCGAATAGTCAGTTCGATATTCACCGATGTAATCATAGCTCCGGAGTATACCCCGGAGGCGCGTATGATGCTGCAAAAGAAGAAAAATTGTCGTATTATGCGCATAGACATGGATGCGTGGAAGGAATACAGTCGTTTTCCTGTACTGCGGTCCGCACCCGGTGGGATTATGACGATGAAACGAGACACGGAGCCACTGGGGTTAGACAACTTGGAGACCAAGGTAGTCACAAAACGGGTACCTACAGCTGATGAAATGGATGCTATGAGATTTGCATGGCGAGTCTGTAAGCAGGTTCATTCCAACGCGATAGTATTTGCCAACAAGAATGGGACATTAGGCATAGGAGCCGGGCAGATGAGTCGGGTAGATTCCGCCAAGATAGCGGTTTGGAAAGCCGGGCAGGCCGGATTGAAACTGGCGGGTAGCGTCATAGCATCCGACGGACTATTCCCCTTTGCCGATGGACTACAAACAGCCATAGATGCCGGTGCAACCGCGTGTATACAACCGGGAGGTTCCATACGTGACCAGGAAGTCATAGATGCGGCGGATGCGGCTGGTATGGCGATGGTATTCACGGGAGTCAGACACTTCTTACACTGATGATGAGGCTAGGCGTCAACATTGACCACGTAGCCACGTTACGGCAGGTACGTTATGCAGGTGAAAGCACGGCTGCCGTACCGGAGCCCGATGTGCTCGAAGCGGCACGAGCAGCCATGGAGGGAGGGGCAGACTCCATCACGCTTCATGTGCGGGAAGATAGACGTCACGTGCAGGTCGCGGATGCCCTGAACGTGCGCGGGGAAATACCTTTACCACTCAATTTGGAAATGGGAGCCACGGAGAGTATGCTCGAAGTCGCTCTCCGAGTGCATCCTAACTACGTTTGTTTGGTACCCGAACGTCGCCAGGAATTAACTACCGAAGGCGGACTGAACGTGGTTGCGAAACAAGAAGAATTGCGGGCATTAGTGGGAACATTGGCGGGAAATGGTAGCCGGGTAAGTATGTTTATTGACCCGGATGACACGCAGGTGAAGGCATCCGCTGCCATTGGCGCACCCATGGTAGAGCTTCACACGGGACGCTTCGCGAATACATCCGGCACGGAACATGAGCGAGAACTCCGGCGGCTCATAGCTGCCGCCACACTCGCGCATTCTCTCGGACTTGAGGTACACGCCGGGCACGGTATACGATGTGCTCACCTCCCGGAAATCGCTCGCATACCGTACCTTACCGAACTTAATATCGGGCATACTCTCATTTCGCGCGCTATATTCATCGGACTCACCGCAGCTGTCCGTGAAATGAGAGAGCAAATAGACAGCAGCGCGATTCGTTGAGTTTTTTGAGTGTAGTTACAAAGTCAAGCTGAGGAGAAGCGTACACATTAGGGGAGGGGAGATGCGGCGTGAGCAGCGGTTCGGCACCTAGCTGTTTGATTTTTGCCTGCGTACTTGCTCACCCCCTGCATTTCCCTAAAACTAAGTCATTGTTCCACGTTAAAAAGTCATTTTTCTGGGACATGAGCAGAATTTATGCTTGCGAATTGAGGGAAGAGGTGGTAGAATGCGATATGACTGAAATTCAACTAGGACTTACTTTTGATGATGTACTGTTGTTACCCTGTTTGAGCAGCATACTGCCCGGGGATGCGGATACTTCCTCGCAACTCAGTGAAGGAATATCGTTGCGGTTGCCGGTGTTATCGGCGCCGATGGATACGGTAACAGAGGTAGACATGGCTATAGCAATGGCTCGGGAAGGGGGAATGGGTGTAATACACCGCAACAACCGCATCGAAGACCAAGCGGCTATGGTAGCGCGTGTCAAACGTTTTGAAAATGCAGTAATTACAAATCCTATCACAGTAAGTAAGACGATGCGGCTCGGGGAAGTTAGGAGCATCATGCTCGAGCATGGTTTTTCAGGTTTCCCGGTAGTTGATGAAGGAAACAAGTTGGAAGGCATTATAACCGGGCGAGACATACGCGTGTACGACGGACACGACATGGACTCTTTGCGGGTGGAAGATGTGATGACACCCCTAGCCAGACTCATCACGGGAGCACCGAATACCACACCGGAAGAAGCTCGTAAAATACTCTACCGTAATAGGATAGAGAAGTTACCGCTCGTGGATGAGAAGGGGTATTTAGTCGGGTTGATTACGGATACGGACATACGCAAGCGGGAGGCATTTCAGGAATCGACCAAGGATGAATTCGGGAGGTTACGCTGCGGAGCGGCGGTAGGACCCGGACCGGAATTTATGGAACGGGCACAGGCAGTGCTCAAAGCCGGCGCGGATGTTTTATTCATTGATGCTGCTACGGGACACACCTCGCGCGTGCTGCACGTAGTCGAAAAATTGCGGGAGCTTGGGAAACCGGTAGTAGCGGGAAATATCGTGACGCAGGAAGGAGCGCGCGACCTTATTGCGGCGGGTGCAAATGCCGTAAAGGTGGGTGTTGGTCCCGGGTCTATCTGCACCACTCGCATTATCTCCGGTGTAGGTATGCCGCAATTTACTGCCATTCAAGAAGTAGCAAAAGTGGCACGTCCTGCCGGTGTCACGGTGATAGCCGACGGAGGAATCCGATATTCCGGGGATGCCGTCAAAGCTTTAGCAGCCGGGGCGGATTTGGTCATGCTCGGAGGAATGCTTGCCGGGTGCGAGGAAAGTCCGGGTGCTATGGTACATTACCAAGGGCGCAATTACAAGACCTATCGTGGGATGGGGTCACTTGCCGCGATGCGAGCCGGTTCCGGTGACCGATACGGGCAGAATTCAAGCGGTAAATTAGTAGCGGAGGGCGTGGAGGCGCGTGTTCCGTACAAAGGTATGCTGGCAGACGTGATTTTTCAATTAATCGGCGGTTTACGCTCCGGTATGGGGTACCTCGGTGCGAGAACCCTGCAGGAATTACGTGAACATGCCCGGTTTGTACGTATTACTACGGGCGGACTTCAGGAGAGTCATCCGCACGATGTAACCATCACCCAAGACCCCGGTAATTACAGCCGGTAACCTACCCTTACCATCATCCGAAACACAAAAAGTCCACTAACATCATGAAAATGTTCAACAAAGTACGCGATTATCTGCGGATACATCCATCCGTTCGTGCCGTGGGCATTGTGCTCAGTCTTGTTTGCAGTGTAATGCCGGTAAAAGCGGCTACCGGACAAACGGATAAGGCACCGAAGACTCTTCCCGGCGGTTGGAAATTGGAATGGAATGACGAATTTACCGGGAAGAAACTCAATGAAAAGAAATGGCGGTATGAAGAAGGAGTGGTACGCAACGAAGGGAGTTCGCAGGCATATACCAAAGAATGTGTAAAAGTCGAAGACGGCATGCTCCGAATTACCGCCGAAGCTAAAAAGACACCTAACATCATGTACAAACCCGACGCCGCGAACTGGCCGCAAAATATTGAAAATCAAGATTATGCGAGTGGTTCAATTACCACCAAGGGAGTAAAATCGTTTGAAGCGCCCGGACGCTTGGAGTTTCGTGCGCGTGTACCCAAAGCGAAGGGGGTATGGCCTGCCGTTTGGACGATGCACGAAAACAAATACAGATGGCCTGCCAATGGTGAAATTGATATTTTGGAGCACATTTCTCAAGAACCCAACAAAGTATACAGTATCTTTCGATGGGGTGAAAACGGTACAAAAAAGGAACACAAAGACATTTATACGACAACCTTTCCCAACCTCAGCGAGGAATTCCATACCTACGTTCTGGAATGGGATGAAGAGCGTATGCGTATTCTCATAGATGACAAAGAGGTGGGAGCGGTCGATATCGCAAAAGCCGATTATCCGGACGGAGGAAATCCTCTGCGCACCCCGTGCTACCTCATCATCAACCTCGCTATCGGAGGTCCCGGAACATGGCCGGAAACACCAGAAGCAAAAGATTATCCGGTTACGTACGAAGTAGACTACGTGCGTTATTACACCAAGAAAGTCAAGAAGAAGAAAAATGCTCGGCAGGAAAAATCGCATACTAAGCCATCGCATCATACTCATTCTTAAGTCATAACATGCTAAAATCCATTTTAACTATAGTCATACTTCTGCTGTGGAATGCGGGCTTCGCACTTGCCGACACCCCGGTGATATATCCTACACCGCAGCAATGCGAACTCAGTGAGCAGGTTACACAGGCTCGACGGGTCACTGTACACCGACGCGATGCCGGCGATACCGGTGGCATGTGGGATAAAATACCGGCTGATAAACCCGGGGCATACGCGATTTCCGTTACACCGGAGCAAGTGGAAGTGTGGGCAAACGATGCCGACGGAGAGTACTACGCCAAGCAGACACTTACACAGATGATGCAGGGAGTCCCCGGAGCGGACACCGCACAAAAAGACCCCTACCCGAAAAAAACTACGGAAGAAGTAGCGAAATTGGGTAAGTTACATCTCGGGAAGGTAATAGACTGGCCGGACCTCCCCTTTCGCGGTGTTGTGGAAGGATACTATGGCATCCCATGGAGCACGGAAGCTCGCTGCTCGCTCTTCGATTTCTTTGGACGCAACAAAATGAATACCTACATCTACGCGCCCAAGGATGACCCCTACCACCACGGTGCCGGTTGCTACAAACCTTACCCGGCGGAACGCGCGGCGGAGCTCAGACAATTGGTTGAGCATGCCCGCAAAAATCACGTGCGGTTCGTGTGGGCTATCCACCCTGCCAACACCGTAAATTGGCGAGAAAACGAGGGAAAGACGCAGTTGGACGCCCTCTGCCGGAAGCTGCAGCATATTTATGAATTGGGAGTGAGAGATTTTGGTGTACTCGTGGACGACAGCGGCGGGGAGATCGGCAAACCTGAGCGGCAGGTGCAGCTGTGCAATTACCTCACTGAACACTTTATACGAAAGCACCCGGATGTCAATCAAACGCTCATTATGTGTCCCACCGGCTACAATCGCAGCTGGACTAATCCGGACTTCCTTCGTAGACTGGGACAGGGACTGGAGCCATCCACCTGCGTGATGTGGACGGGAGATACCGTAGTGCACGACATCACGCTATCCGGACAACGCTGGGTGAACGAGCACTTGGGACGTCCGACCTTCATTTGGTGGAATTGGCCCTGCAACGACTTTAAGAGCGGACGTCTCTCCATGGGACGCGCCTACGGCATGGGGCAGGAACCGGAAATGCTGAAACTCATGAGCGGTTTTGTTGCCAACCCTATGCAGCAGACCGAAGCCAACAAGGTGGGACTCTTCGGGGTAGCTGACTACACTTGGAATATCACACATTTCGATTCGGAGCGGAGCTGGAAAGCCGGCATCGCACGATTGTACCCGGAGCACAAAAAAGCCATGCTGTTGTTCTGCGAGCACAATTCGTATCTCCTGCCGAACAATCACGGGTATGACCGGGAAGAATCCGTACGAATCGCGCCGGTAGCAGAGCAGTTCCTCCGCAGTCTGGCAGAGGGAAAGGCGGACGCCGAGGCAGCTGCCAAGTTGCGCGAGGAGTTCAAAAATATGGAAAAAGCCGGGCGCGAATTGAGGAAAGGAGAGCCGGTTTTGGCTGCCGCCATCGAGCCGTGGCTGCGGCAATTTGAACGTGTGGGACGAGTCGGGCAGCTTGCCCTCGATGCTTCCGATGCCAAGACCTCTGCCGATGCGCATTTGACTTCCCTCTTGGAGGTGGGCAAGGTGCTCGATAAAATGAGCAAGCAAACTCGCGATGGCTGGAACGGGCATGCCGTGATACCCACGACGGATGTGGAAGTAGCGAGTCGGGTCATGACACCGCTGCTTCGTCAGGTGTACCGCACGGCGAATCAACAGGTGTTCGCGCAGATCACCAAACGCCCGGCGGCAGAGCCCGTATTCACGACGAATCGCGGTAATGCGCAAAACAACGCTGTGGCGCTCTTCGATAATGACCCCCGGAGCTTCTGGGCGAACGGAGCCCGACAACAAGCAGGAGATTGGCTTTGTCTGGACTTCGGAGAACGGCAGGATATACGGCGAATTTGTTTGCGCATGGGAGGACCGCGCGCCAATGATTACCCCGAATCCGGGCAGTTTGAGTTTTCGCAGGACGGGGAGAGCTGGCAGCCTGCCGGCGTGGAAAGTCACGGAGCGGATGCGACGCTGAATCTCACCGCCGCGCCGCAGCGCGCACGCTATGTCCGTTTTCGAATTACACGGGCGCGCGAGAATTGGCTCTGTGTCTACGAATTTTCCGTGAACCGCATGCCGCTGCCCACGGCAAAATTCGGGGGGGGGGACACACCCGCACTTACAACGGCGATGACCGGTGGTGCCGTGATTATCAATCGCGTGCCGGAAGTGCATCAGCTCCCGAAAAATGCCGCTATCGAGTTAAAACTGCCCGGTTCACTGGTGCTGCGGGAGGTACGCGTGAACTTGGATGATCCGGAACTCGCCGCATGGGGAAGATTGGAGATCACCACCGAGGGAGGGACAACCCGCGCGGTAAAACTCACTCCGGAGAAAGACGGCACGTTCCTAGCCGCGCAACTCGGCGAGGAACCCCTGAGCAGTGTGCGACTCGTCAACACCGGCAATCCCCGCAGTGTGCGTATTAATCGATTCGAGGCGCAGGTGGCAGAGGGTTTGGGGCAGGGCGAAGCCGAGTTGTTGACGGACGGCGACCTGTCTACCGCCATAGATTGCGACAAAGCGCGTTCGATCCGAATCCCTTGTCCTCCCGGTGCAAAGAAAGTCATGGTGGTCGTGCAAGGGGATGATACCGAGTGCGAATTGAAGGGATGCAAATCGCTAGGTGTAAAAAAGGGGAGCTGCGTGCGGAATTTCATGCTTACCGGCAAGGAAAAGGTGCTCGAGCTCCGCTTCCCGAGACAGAAGGGGCATTCTATTCACGAAGTCATTTTCAAATAAACAACACTGATGAAATATACACATACCGTTACCTGCTGGCTCAGTGCCTGCGTTCTTGCGTTTTTGGGTAGCCTGTCCTGCCGGGCGGAAACTAACCACGTCTACATCCTCACCGGTCAATCTAATTCTTTGGGTGCGGTGAAGGGGAGTCCTGCCTCTGCGGAGCAGATTGAACATTACAAGAGTGAGGCACTCTTGTGGAACGGTAACATGCAGCGCGATTCCGGCGAAACATTCGAGAAGTCCCCGGAATGGAAGACGGTAGCCCCGCAGCTGCCGGAATATAACGGCGGTCTCTGCATGGGACCCGAGTACGGTTTTGGTTTGATGATGCAGCGGCGTGGCTGGCATTCTGCCGCCGGAAACCGACTCTGCATCGTCAAAGCATCGTTGGACGGCGGTGGCAACAGCCATTGGTGCGCCGACGCGGCATCCTACAAGTCCTTGGTAAACAGTGCTACAGCTGCACTGGCAGACCTGAAAGGCAAGACCGTGGTGCATGAGCTACTCTACCTGCAGGGAGAGTCGGACTCCGGAGATGAAATTCCTGCCGCGCCGGAACGGTTTATCAACCTCATGACACGTTTACCCAAGGATATAAAGAAAGGAGGTTTGAAGCAGGCTGTGGTCGGGGAATGTGCCACGTGGGGTGGGAAGGATACGGAACATAAAGGAATGACGACCGTGCGGCTTATGCGGGATTTAGCTGCTAAGAAGAAAAATATCGGTTGGGTACGAACACGTGATTTGCCTAAGATTACCAACGGCGATAGCCTGCAGGTACACTATAACGGAGCGGCTCAACTCGCTATTGGGGCTCGCTTTGCTTACGCTGTTGCCTTGCTCGAAAAGTTACCTACGGGTTCCGTGCGTAACGATGATCCGGAAGCACGCGTGGATAGCACCGCTGCATGGTGGGGGGGGAAGCTGCCCAATGAGGAGAAGGTGGCTTCTTGGGATATTTCAGCTGCTAATGTAACCGAAGAAAAAGTTGGTAAATCGTGGAGTGTAGCCGGTCTTTCAATTGAGGATCCTATCTCCGGTTGTGTTACTCTGAAGGCTGCAAGCCCCAAGGCTTCACTCACGCTCGGTAAAAAGGGCATTACTTTGCGCGATACCGGTGACCTTTCCCTGCAATTACCTCTCACTATCGCATCAAATCAAACATGGTCACTGGCTGCCATGCGGCATCTTTCCATAGGCTCCGCCTCCGCTCCGGTGACTCTCTCCGGCTCCGCTCGTATTTCCCTCCGAATAGAGCGGGGTGCCAAGTTGGAATTGCATCTCACCGACGCGCCGGAGGTCTCTTGGTCATTACCATCCCCATTACCTGACGCAGTTCTGACTATCCAAGGGAAACCGGCTCAGTTTGTGCAGCAGGGGGGCGTATATTTCATCAAACCTTCAGAATAGTTTATTTCCGTGTCTGCTCTCCGAAAGTGTTTCCTTTATCTGCGTTGTGCTCTCTCTCTTTTGGGAGCTTTCGGTGTGCTCTACGCTCTTTCTTACCCCGATAGTCTACTACCGCCTTCGCCGGATATCGAGTATGTGCGTGAGTTTAATGTATATGATATCAAGCCAATCATTTGGTTATTTCCGCTGCTCTTCATGGAAATAGTGAGTGTCATCGGACCAAAGCGTAATTTTGTTTGGTTCTTTGCCCTATGCTCTGTCTTCCTAATCGGTATCTTTGTTTTCCCTATTTTGCGCGCCAATGTACCTGAATTGACTTCTCCGACTCTCCCCTTTGAGGATAGAAAATTAGGTTGGGGACTTTTCTATTTTTCAATTATTCTTGCCGGTAGTTTTTTGATGCGTTGCGGGCTCTTTCCGTATTTATTCATTCCACCGGAGGAGAACGAGGATGATGCTGCTCTGATGGATGTGGATGTTCTTAAACCGGAAAATGCACGTACTGTGGAGCAGATTGCTGCCGCGCCTGTCCGTGTTCATCCGCGTTTTCACTTCGGGGATGCCGATCATAATTTGATTGACCGTTTTGTGCAGATGATGCGGCGTTTGATGCACTACCGACGCCGTCGTATGGCTGTCTATGCTTCCCTCGTTTTACTGCTCACACTTTGGGTTCTGCTCTACCCGCAGCCGTCACATCGGGAAGCTCTACAGCGCGACCTCCGCACTATGTACGAACATCGTTTACGCCCGGATGGCACTTTTTGTGCTACCCACCGCGCTGTCTATGCTGCTCTGCGCGTGCTGCGGTATGTGTCGGATCATGAATTGCTCGGCGGTAAATCTTTTGATGAAGCTGAGGAATGGTTACAAATTTATCGTGCTCCGGGTGCCTACCGTCGTGTCTTACGCGATGATTCTGATATCTCTCTTGCTTCTGTTGATGATACCTTTGAATGCCGCACCCGCTTCTTTACAGTCACCGATGGTACCCGTACCGTGGTGCTCTTCGTGCGTACAAACAAACAGGGTAACCTCATTAACGTCAGCGAAACCGTCGATGCCGGCTGGAACGCTGTCATAGATGACCGTCGCCGTAAATTCGGCTCCGACGTAAACGCTCGTATGTTTTCACGATAATGGCGGGATATGAAGGATTTGACTTCTCATTTTATAGAAACGTGGTACAATGTGATCGCTTATGCCGGAGAACACACGCCGCCCGAGGAAGCGCAGAGTAACGGAGAAGGACAATCCGTGGGGGAGTCTCATGGAAGATGATACCAATGAGGGTGAAGTGATTGAAAGAGAGGCGGAGGAGGGCGAGACCACCGACTTGCCGGCAGAGGAAGAAGGCGGGTTGAGGGGGTGGTGGCGGCGTCTGAGTATTTGGAGCGTCATGGCAACGCTTTTGTATCTTGTATTTACGGGGGGATTAGCATACATGGTTATGGAGATGTGGATACCGCAGGATATGAGTGACATAGCGGGCTACGATGATCGAGGACCTGCACGGGACTTAACGTTGGCACTTCGAAATGCGGGAGGTACGGAGATAAGTTTTACGGAGGGAGAAATTAACAGGTATTTACGAGATACATGTCGTATGCGTCAAAATGGCATATTCTCACTTCTTGCGCATGAACAAGGTTTGGGAGTACGTATCCACGACGGTTTCGCAGAATTAGTTATTGACCGTCTCGTGAGTACCAATTTTCACCAAACAACTGCTGTATACCTGAGCTTTGCGCGGGATCATTCTTTGGGACATCCGAGTTTACGTATAGATTTTCGTGGGGGGGCACCCATCCTTGATTCTATGCCACGTGGCGGTAGCATCGGTCAGGTAGGAATACCGCAAAGGTACATGGAAATGTTGCGACCGGCTCTGTGTACCCTTGCCGAATGCTACCCCGAATTTGTATCTCTTATTCAGCAATATGGGTATTATCCGGAGTTTACGCAGGGTAGTAACGGAACAGGAGGACGCCTTCGCCTTATCCCGTTTCCTCCATCTCCATCCGATTAAATTATCATGGGTTCTCAATCTCAAGCACCTACGCTTCGTGCTTCTTTCTCCCACCGTATCACGCTCCTGCTCTACCGGTTCATTTGTTTGTTGATGCGGATAACAGATGTACGTGTCGTAGCTGTACTCGGTCGTATTGTGGGCTATGTGGTGTGGGCTGTGGCAGCGCGCCGTCGCCGTATTGTTGCCCGCAACCTGCGTATTGTCCTGAATCCGGAATTACGTCCGGAGAAATTGAGTCCCATGGTGCGTCGCAATATGGTACGCACTATCATGAATTTAGCATGTTCCATTAAAACCGGGCTTATGACGGCTCGTGAAATGGAACATTTTATTCACTTGGAGGGAGCGGATGTTTTTGAACAAAGAGGTTCCGGGGGGCATACCGTTGTTTCGTGCATTCCGCATGCGGGTAACTGGGAAGCTCTGGCACGCATTCGTCCCCATTTCCGGCGTGTTCCTCGTTTTGCTTCCATGTACCGACGTCTTGCCAACCCCTTGCTCGAAGAGTTTGTCTATAAATCCCGTACTCGCTATGGTTGTGAAATGTACAGTAAGGAGGATGGCTTGCGTGAAGTGCTGAAGTTAGCTCACGGTGGTGGTTTACTCGGTGTACTCAGTGACCAATTTACCGCCGAGGGTATCTATTTGCCTTATTTCGGAAAAGTAACCGGTGTAACTCCTCTGCCGGCTCTCATTTACAAACGCTGCCGAGGGAAGGGTCACCTCTTTTCTGTATTCACGCGTAATACCGCGCTCGGGCATTGGGATACAGTTCTCGGTCGTGAAATTCATCTCCCGGAAGGTTGCGAAAGTATCCCGTCTATCACCATGCAGGTGAATCTTGCCCTAGAAAAATGTCAAAGCGAACAAATTTTTGATGGTTTTTGGATGCACCACCGCTGGAAATGTACATCTATTATTGCGCCCAAAATGGACGCTGATACCCTAGAAGCTGTCCGCCGTTATACTCGCTTACCCTTTCGCATGCTCGTGGTTAGTCCGTCTTCCTTAGACGCGGCACGTGAACTCGCTCCGGCTGTACAGGCGCTTTCTGTTTGCCGACCGGATGCTCAAGTGTGCCTCATCTGTTCCCATTCCTTACACGATTTTTGGCTTTCTCAACAGGGAATCGCTCATATCATAGAATCCGACGCTCCCGGTGGTGTGCGTGCTCAATTAAATGCGGATGAAGTATATCGCGACGGTCCCTTCGATGTTCTCTTTATGTTTAGCGGGAACAAACGCTTATGGCGTGAATTACAGTGTATCTTTCCGGTGTATACCGTAGGTTGGGGTTCCCACCCACTCGCAAAAAAATTCCGTCTCCGCTACACTCAAAAGAGTACCTCGCCCTTTCCCACTACAAAAGATTACGCCAACTGCCTCCGGACTCACCACGGAATAAACATCCCCCCGCAGGACTCTCCCGCTGCATTGCTTCGTTGATTCTTGATTAAACCTACGCGAAATCCGTCGCGCGTCCCATCAAGCAAAGACCAACCGGTGCCGAAATCCCCAACTTTCCCTTTTCACCTTAAAATTCAAATTCCACACAATTTTGGGTTGACCCCACAATAGACCCGAGGTCCAAGCGGATGATGGGTCTCGAACCCACGACATCAACCTTGGCAAGGTTGCGCTCTACCACTGAGCTACATCCGCATTGCATACGCACCCGAAAGAACGTTGCGGGCACATTCTACAACGATATGCCGAGGAACGCAAGACTTTTTTTGTGATTTTTTTCGATAATTGAAAATATAGTGACGCGCCGTGTACTAAAAAATGCATAAAGTTATAAAAATGAACGTATAATAAAAAATAAAAATTTTATTATGAACGCGATAAAAAGGAATTAAACTTGCACTAGCGTGAAGATAGGGTATAATGCGCGAGAGAAATGAGAGCGGACGAGCTACGAAAAAAATTGACAGATAGGGGGGCGCCTATGCGCATCCACCTGATAGGGGTGGCGGGCAGTGGAATGAGTGGGTTAGCGCGGATGCTCATGGAAATGGGGCATCGGGTAAGTGGATGTGATTGCTCGACCAGTCAAGAGACGGAGCGTTTACAACAAGCCGGACTGGATTTTTACAGTCCCCACAGCGCTGTACCGGTACAGGACGCAGAGGTCGTGGTCTATTCGAGTGCGATACGGAAAGACAACGTCGCGCTGCATGCGGCGTATGAAGCGGGTAAAATTTGCATACGACGCGCGGAATGCTTAGCAGCTATCCTCAACAGTGAAAAGGGAATAGTGGTAGCCGGTATGCACGGAAAAACTACGACATCCTCGCTGACAGCGCATTTACTACGCGAGGGACGTATGAGACCGAGCCACTACGTAGGTGCGGAGATACCGGTATTGGGAGCCAATGCCCACTGGAATGAACAGAGTGAGTACATGGTAGCGGAAGGGGACGAAAGCGATGGAACCTTGGTCAATTACTACCCGGAGTACAGCATCATCCTAAATATCGAAGCGGAACATTTGGATTACTACCGCGATCTAGCGCACATCAAAAGTGTATTCTCGCGACTATGTTGCCAGACACGAAATAAAATTATTTACTGTATGAGTGATCCCGGTGCGCGGGAGGTTTGCGCCGCCTTCCCCAATGTTATCACGTACGGATGCCGGGATGCGGACTACTCAGCCGATGATGTTGAAATTAAGAGCGGGCGCTCGGTTTACACCATCAAATACCATGGTAAAGCGCTCGGACGCGTCGAACTCGGGATACCGGGGCGTCACAATGTGCTCAACTCTTTGGCGGCGGTCGCCTTAGCACTGGAACTGGGTTGCGATTTTGCTTCCGTGGTACGCGGGCTTGCCTCCTTTGCCGGAGCTCGTCGCCGCTTCGAAACTAAGTATTTATCACATAATTATCGGATTGTCGACGACTACGGTCACCACCCTACCGAAATCGCTGCCACCCTAGAAACTGCCCGCAGTCTTAATCCGAAACGTCTTGTTGTCCTCTTTCAACCGCATCGTTACACACGTACGCAGGCCTTACGCGATGACTTCGGACGCGTACTCAGCGGGGTCGACAAACTTTATGTTACGGATGTTTACCCGGCAAGTGAAAGGCCGATACCCGGAATCAGCGGTCAAACAATCGTGGATGCCGTGAAGGAGCAGGGCGGTACTCGGGTGCAATACCTTCCGGATGTACACAAAGCACACTACGTGCTCGGCAATATCCTGTGTCCGGGCGATCTTTTCCTTACTCTCGGGGCAGGTAACGTGCACGAAGTGGGTACCCGCATAGCTCGCGATTTGCGATTACTCGCGGAAATGCAGCAAGAGTGCGGCACCGATTTCCCGTGTCGTTTATATGAACCGATGTCTCGTCATACTACCCTCGGTGTGGGTGGTTGTGCGCAATTTTGGATAGAACCGAACTCCACGGAAACTACCCGATCCGTCCTTAGTTTCTTCAAGGATCGCAATATTCCGGTGTATATCGTGGGACGTGGTTCGAATCTCGTGGTACGCGATGGTGGGATACGCGGGGCTGTCATTCACCCGGTGGGAGGAGACTTCGACCGAATCAGCGTCGATGGGAATTTCATCACTGCCGGCGTAGGAGTCAAGCTTAAAAAATTAGCGGCAGCTGCGGCAGCTCACAGTTTATCCGGTTTCGAATGGATGGAAGGCATTCCCGGCAGTGTAGGTGGTAGTCTACGTATGAATGCCGGGGCTATGGGACACGATATGTGGAGTATTTTTCACTCAGCGGACGCGTTGGACAAAGAGGGTGTGCCGATTCACTTCGAGAAGTCTACCATGCAGGGCGCTCAGTACCGTGTCATCCCGGAATTCGAGTACAACACCGTGCTGCGAGCGACCTTCTGCGGCACACCGGCTGAACGTGCTGATATTGAGGAGTCTATGCAGCAATATCACGAAAAACGTCGTGCTTCTCAGCCGCAGCAACCCAGTGCCGGGTGCACATTCGTGAATCCTCCCATCGGGTCACCGGCAGGTAAATTGATCACGGAACTCGGTCTCAAGGGTTTCTCTATCGGTGCCGCTCAAGTTTCAACCGTTCACGCTAATTTCATCATTAACACCGGAGGCGCTACCGCCGCGGATGTGACAGCTCTCATTGACCACATACGTCGCCGTGTAAAAGATAATTATGGAATAACACTTCGGACGGAGGTACAGGTGATCGGTGAACGTGAAGCAGAATTTTAATCCGAATATCTTATGGTTCAACTGAAAAATGATACATCCATTGCTCTGCTCATGGGGGGACCCGGTGCTGAGCGTGAAGTTTCTCTCGTGTCGGGTAAAGCTGTGCTGGAAGCGCTCCGGGAAGCGGGGTTTACCCGTGTTACACCGGTGATTGTCGATGCCGAAGCACCGCCTATCCCACCGGGGACTGAGCTTTGCTACAATATGATACACGGTACTTACGGAGAAGACGGTGGTTTACAGAGTTACTTGGAAGGGCTCGGTATACCGTTCACCGGTGCAAAGTCTACCGCGAGCCGTCTCTGTTTCAATAAAATTCTCAGTAAACATGAACTCATCAAAAACGGTGTATGCACACCGCGTAGTGAGGTCATTCACGCAGGACAACGTCCGACTTTTTCTCCGCCGCTCGTCATTAAACCACCTTGTCAGGGGTCTTCCGTGGGTGTAGAAATCGTGCATGAACCGCAGCAAATGGATGCGGCTCTCCGCGAGGCGGCTAAATACAGCGACGAACTCTTAGTGGAAGAATACATCAGCGGTAAAGAACTGACAGTAGCTATTTTAGACGGTACTCCGCTGCCTGTCATTCATATCTGTCCGCGTACAGGATTTTATGATATGCACAACAAATACCCCTCTATGTACGGTGGAAGCGGTACGGAATATATATGCCCGGCGGTGCTTTCTGATGCGGATACCGCGGCGGTGCAGCATGAGGCTTTGCGTGCTTACCACGCCTTGGGTGTGCAGGTGTATGGTCGGGTAGATGTTTTACTACCCGAGAATGGCTTACCTTATGTGCTGGAAATCAATACAATACCGGGTATGACAGAGAGTTCTCTCTTTCCAAAAGCTGCCGCAGCTGTCGGTATTTCTTACCGTGAACTTTGTAGACGCATCGCAGAAATTTCTTTAGCTTGTACCGGGTAATACCCTTTTTCACTCCGCCATGAATATGCGCGACAACGATCCTACGCGCGGGAAGTCAAACGTGCATAAGCTCGAAAAGCTTATGTCGTGGCGGGAGCGTCTCTTTAATTTACTGGCATTGAGGCGTGGTGCCCTGCGTTTGAAACGTTGGCTTATATTTGCTCTGATTGCCCTACCTTTTGTTGCTTTGCTGGCTTTCGGTATCCACTATGTCCTCGAAAAAGCTTATGGTTTGAACGTAGAGCAAATTATTTTTAAATCCACAGGTAATATTATTTCTAAACAGCAAGCTCTGCAAATTTTGCAGGTCGGTGAAAGTATCAATATGGCTACACTGGATATTGATTCATTGCGTCGCAAACTTGAAGCTCATCCGGCTATACGTTCTGCTGTCATTCGTGCGGAACTTCCTGATACTCTGTATATTGAAGTTGAGGAGCGTATACCTATTGTTTATGTTGAATGGGAGGATGGCGCTCGTACCGGCAACAACTCACGTCTTTTCATGGATCCTAAAGGTACGCTTTTCCCGGTAAATGAACAATTGCATCGCGATTTTCTCGGTGTCCCTACTTGGTACCTACGTCCGGGGGATGCTCGCGATCTTAAACCCGGTTCCACTCTCGCACCCCGTAAATTCCGTCCTATCGCTGCTCTCATCGCTGCTTCCAATATTTATTCCACAGATGAAATTCCCCCGATTACGGAAATTTTTCACCCGAAGGACTGGCAATTGCGCTTAATTCTCGACAACGGAGCTGAAGTTACCATGGAAGTACGACATATCCGCGAGCAAATGGACCGTCTCGCACTCATCCTCGACCACGCGCGCGCTACCCACCGCCGCGTCCGCTCCGTCAATGTCGTTCCAACTCTCAATCCTACAGTCATCTTTGAACCGAGTAAAATGAACCGCAGTCCTGCCGCGGCCCACCCCAATGCCCACCTCCCCGCCTCCCCTCCGCATTTTTGATTTACGATTGACGATTGGGGAAGCTAGCGCGCTCCGTTGCGCGTCCCTCCGCGGAACGAGTCCTCCTACCGCCGGCGGTGCTCCTTGGCTTTGCGGCGTAAAAAATCCTTGCGCCACGGCAGCGCCTAGAATTTCAATCAAAAATCAAAAATCAAAAATGCGGAGGGGGGGAAGGCGTGGTGGGCATTGGGGCGGGGCGGCAGGAGCAGCGGTTCAGCGGTTCAGGTTTACCAGCGGAGTTTGTGAGGGTTTTGCGAGCGCCTGTGCTCCTCGCGATCAGCTTTGTTGCGGAGGATAGAGCTTTTGCCGCGGCGAGAAACTCGTTCGAGGTTCATGCGACGTTTTTCGGCGCGACTTTGCAGGGCGGCAATTTCAACATCCAAGCATAAAAAATGTTCGTAATGATCCGGAGAGAGTTCCCCGCGTTGCAAAGCGGCGCGTACCGCGCATCCGGCATCCGTTTTATGCGAACAATCCGCAAAACGACAATGCTTCGCTAATTCATCGACATCTGCGAATTGTGCACGCAGCGTATCGGCATCCGTCCACATTTGCACTTCACGCATCCCGGGATTATCGATTATCACAGCTCCGCTCGGTAACACAAAAAGTTCTCGGGCAACGGTCGTGTGCCGTCCTTTCCCGGTTACTTCATTAACTTCTCCGGTAAGGCAGTTAACCCCGGTTGTGAGTGTATTCACCAGTGTACTCTTCCCTACTCCCGAGGAACCTACCAGCAAGAGGGACGTTCCGGGTGTCGGATGCTTCAGGATGTCCGGATAACCTTCCGCAGATGCGGCACAAACGGCATGTACCTCCGCGTCAGGGGCTAATGCCGCAAGTTCCGCGCAGACTTGCCGCATCATTCGGTGCGGGGTTATATCTGCCTTATTGACGAGGATGAAAGGACGCGCCCCGGATTTTCGGATGAGCGTGAGGTAACGTTCCGTACGCTTAGGATTGAAATCTGTCTCTGCGTCCGTTACCACAAACACGGCACCTACATTGGCTGCTATTACCTGCTCCGCACAGGATTTGCCGGGTACTTTGCGCGAAAAACGATTTCGGCGAGGTAAGAGAGCTCGCACGACCGGAAGCTTGCCGTCCGCACCGGAATCAACCGCTACCCAATCCCCCACGGTAGGTAAATCCGCGTCCGTTGCGGCACGGTGCCACAGTGTCCCGGCCAGCACTGCTTCTTTCTCCGTAGCATCTTCTGCCATAATACTGAAGTTGATACGAGTTTCGCGGCAGATACGTGCCGGTATCCAAGTAGGTTGTTGCAGTTGTTCCCAAGCGGATTGCAGGCGCGGAGTCCATCCGAGTTGACGCAGGAAATCTCTCATGGTACCATTGCCAATGCTTGCTCAATAATTCGCATCGCTAACCATTCCTTTGTTTCTCGCGGTAGTTGTATTTCGCGGTCGGGCAGAACGAGTACGACCTCGTTTTCCGCTGTCCCGAAACCGACCCCCGACCTCGACACATCATTGGCTACTATCATGTTACAGCCTTTCCGCCGTAATTTTTCACGGGCATGGGCTATCAGATCCTGTGTTTCCGCCGCGAAGCCGACCAATATCCCGTTGAAACCAAAATCGGTACGCATCGCGGCAAGTATGTCCGGTGTCCTTTCAAGCTCCAGCAGATAATTATTTTCCCCTTTTTTGATTTTTTGCTCCGCTACCTTTACCGGACGATAATCCGCCACCGCCGCACATAGTAGAGCTATGTCTACTCCGGCTACCGTGTCGCGTACCGCTTCATACATCTGTTGTGCGCTTTCCGTATGAATAAAATCTACACCGGGCGGCACATCTAAGGCGGTGGGTCCGGAGATTAACAGGACATCATGCCCCTCATGCCGAGCCGCGCCGGCTAAGGCATACCCCATTTTCCCGCTACTTCGGTTGGTGATGTACCTGACCGGGTCAATTGCTTCGCGCGTGGGCCCCGCCGTTACCAAAAATCTCATACGCTCAGGTCTTACGTGTCTTGCCGGGCATCGAGTTTATGACGTAACTTTTCCGGCAGCTTCACCTGAATGTAAATATCACGTAGTTGGGAAGGTTCCGCCGGAGCCGGTGACTCACTCATGAGGTCTGCCCCACGATTGTTCTTCGGAAACGCAATTACCTCGCGTATGGATGTACACCCACCGAGTAACATGACTACGCGGTCAAGCCCCAGTGCCAAGCCTCCGTGCGGAGGAGCACCGAATGAAAATGCGGACAGCAGGTGCCCGAATTGCTCCCGGATGGTCGCTTCATCCAATCCCAGTGCTCGGAAGGTAGCGTCTTGTAAGTCGCGTTCATGTATACGTATGGAACCTCCGCCCAATTCATTGCCGTTCAGGATGATATCGTAGGCTTCCGCACAGAGTTCGGTGGAAATTTCGCCGCGCAGAACCCTCTCGACATCTTCCGGCACCGGGCGGGTAAAGGGGTGGTGTATAGCGCAAAAACGTTGAGTTTCTTCATCCCACGCAAAAAGCGGAAAGCGCACGACCCAAAAAAGGTCTACTTCCCGGTTATCTTTAAGCAAATCCATGTACTGCGCGCATTCGAGCCGTACGCGTCCGAGAATCGTGCAACTTTCTTCCCACGGACCTGCCGCGAAGAAGATACAGTCGCCGTCTTCTATACCGAGACGCTCTCGTAACGCCGCGATTTCTTCATCCGTAAGCCGCTTGGTAATGGGACTTTTCCATCCTTCCCTATCATTTGCATCGCGTACTTTGATATAGGCAAGTCCCTTAGCCCCGGCTTCCGTAGCTGTCTTTGTGAGCGAATCTACCTGACCTACCGATGGTGAAAAGTTTTTTGCGTTGATGGCTTTTACCACCCCCCCGGCGGCAACCGCACCGGCAAATACACGAAAATCACTCCCCGCAAAAATATCCGAACAATCGATCAACTTCATATCAAAGCGTCGATCGGGTTTATCAGATCCGTATTGATCCATTGCGTCATGCCATGTCACACGCGGAAAGGGAATGCTGATTTCCTTTCCGATTGCCTCACGAAAGACTCGTTGCAGCATCTCTTCCACCCATCCGTAAATATCTTCCGGGGTGATAAAGGACGCTTCTATATCTATCTGCGTGAACTCCGGTTGCCTGTCAGCACGTAGGTCTTCATCCCTAAAACATCGCGCTACCTGAAAGTACTTTTCCAGTCCGGCTACCATGAGCAACTGTTTGTATTGCTGCGGCGCTTGGGGTAAAGCATAAAACGTACCCGGCGATAACCTACTGGGCACCAAAAAGTCGCGAGCCCCTTCCGGGGTGCTCTTCGATAAAATCGGGGTCTCAATTTCCAAAAAGCCCTGCTCATCCAAGTAATCCCGCATTGTTTTGGTGATGCGGTGACGTAGTATCATGTTGCGCTGCATCTCCGGGCGCCGAAGATCAAGAAAACGATATTTGAGCCGTATGTCCTCATTCGCTACATTGCGGTCTAACTGAAAGGGTAACACCGCCGCACGATTAAGTACGCGAAGCTCATCCGCCTCTACTTCTATTTCCCCGGTCGCGAGATCAGGATTGGTAGCGTCAATCTCTTCTGTCTTTAACCGCTCTACTACCTTGCCTTTCACCTGTATAACCGACTCCGCGCGTAAGCCCTCCGCCTCCTTTGCCATCTCCGCATTATACTCCGGATGAAAAACTACTTGGGTCTTCCCTTCACGATCTCTCAAATCAATGAATATTACACCTCCGTGGTCTCGTACCGTATCTACCCAACCTACCAAGGTAACGTGACTGTTGATGTGCTCCTTCCGCAGCTCATTGCAATTATGACTCCTGTATGTACTCATGGTGTGATATGCCGTCTGCATAGTTTACACGCATCCCCCCATTTGTCAAGCACAATCAAATCATCACAATCCGTACGCGCCTGTCCCGATAAAATAAAGGCTTAGCGTTGGGCGATGACTTTGCAGCAGGAGAAATAATTTTACGGTTCAGGGGATATAGCGCGGCGGATATCCGTCGTAGAGCGTGGGGGAAGCCCTGTGTGCGGAATACGCGAGCTGACGATGTAGCGTATACCGTGCGATTCGATGAAAGCGCGTTTCTCCTCATCCGAACCATCTGAATTTACGAAGAAAATATCGGGGTGAATGACATCGAGCAGGGGGGCAAAGTCCAGTTTACCGGTACCCGGACCGATGAATACCTTTTTTACACAGCGCAGAGCTTCCAGCATATACTTACGCTCCCGTTCGTTGAAAAAAGTCGGGCGGTTTTTAAGAGCGAGGATGGTACGGTCGGAACCAAGGGAGACGTACAAATTGCCGTATTGAGCTGCCTCCTGCAGGAAAGCGATATGACCCGGATGAAGCATATCAAAGCAACCGGAGACGAGGACACGCGGAGTCGGCGAGGCGGCGGGCATAATCAGTCGGATACGGAATGCCGGATTCGTTCTAGGTAAACGGGGTTCCACGGAACCGGTTCATCCCTGCCGAAAGTGCGGCAGTAAGGTTCTACCGGGTAGAGAGAGAGGCAATCTTCCAGAGCTTGGGCACGATGCTCGGCGGATTCAAAGAGATAGAGAGCATACCCCCCGTGACCGCCGCCACAGTATTTGCAGGCTAAAGAATGACCGAGCGGTTCCAAGGGCGACATTCCTTCCGCGAGTTGCGCGCGGTAACTCATCTGCACCGCTACAGAGAGAGCTGTAACATCTTGTTGTTGAACACCTAATCGTGCAACGCGACCGGCTCGTGCGATGGCGTCGTAATCACGTATACGAGATGCGTTACTCGGGGTATTGTGGCGAATACACGTATCGAACACAGCCATACGACCGGACAGAAAGTCGCCGGTATTTTTGAAATCCAGCACAGGACGTGGTCCGGATTTCCAGACACAGGCACCCGTTTCGGCAATAACGGCCGGGTCCTGCCAACCGACACCGAGCTCGAGTTCGGAATTGACGGGGTCCCAACCGTTCAGCACACTCCAACCTCCGCTGCCGCCCAAACCGGCGCCTTGGCGATACTCCCACTCACGCAGGGAGACTGTAGGAGAGATAGCGCAGTTGACGATAAACTCACCCGAGCGGGCATAAACGGGGACATCCAGCCACCCGCCCGCGAAATCTACTCTGAGCGGCACATGAGCCGGAGCTTTTGCACGGTTAAGAACCTCGGTGCTGCTTGTAACATGAGTGCCGGCGGGTGCGGTTTTCGGGAGAACAACCAGTCGGGCACCAACTTCGGCACAGAGTGAGCGTTTGGCATCCATGAAACGGTCATCCGTTGTTACCGCTAGGACATCCGGTTTGATGCGGCGGAACACTGAGTGGAAGGAGAGAGCGGCTGAGTCATCATCGGAGAGCACCACTTCATCCACCATATTGAGGGCACCGAACAGTGCCAGTTTATCCTCATCCCGGAGAACGGATTTACGACCGAAGAGCGACCACAACAAAGTTTCCGGCGGGAAACTCACGATTAAGTAATCACCGAGCGCACGAGCATCGCGCATAAACCGGAGATGACCGGCATGAACAACACTGAAAGCACCGGAGATAAAAACTTTTTTCATGAGACAGATGACTCAATCATCATTGATCACATCGATAAGTTCACGCAGACGCGCATACTGACCGCGCTTCAGAGTAAAACGCAGACGGGGCAGTTGCGAGAGCATAGGCTCGGGGTCAGAATCATCGGTCGGCAGCAGCACCAAATCACCCTCCGGTACGATATCCGGGAAAGTTTCTTTTATCCAGCCGAGTGTTTTATCGCTGATCATGCGCATAAGTCGGATATGGATAAACTTCTCACTGAAGAAGTAGGAATGGAAACAAGAGTAAAAGCGTTCGATAGCGGAAAGGGCGTCCTCCGGGCTTTTGCTGACGTAAAGCAAACTCATATCCGAAGGGGAGATCATCTCGGCTTCAAGCAATTCTTTACGAATGAAATGCACCCAACGCCCCCAGAAAGTTTCACCCGGTGGGTCAAGCAGGATGATGGGAAAGAGCGTGGATTTACCGGTTTGCATCAGTGTGATACACTCATAGATTTCATCCATCGTACCGAAGCCTCCGGGGAAGGCAACGAGTGCATCTGTTTGCTTTAAAAAGTTAAGTTTACGCGTGTAAAAGTAGTAAAAATTCATCATTTTTTCACTACCGTCCACGACATGATTAGCGCGTTGTTCAAAGGGGAGAGTGATATTCAGACCGAAAGAAAAATGTTCGGTAGCGCCCTCGTTACAGGCCTGCATGATTCCCGGACCGCCGCCGGTAATAATCATGTAACCTTGTTTAGCCGCGAGCTGTGCGAAGAGACGCGCTTGTTGGTAAGCGGGTTCATCTTCCTTGGTACGAGCCGAGCCGAAGCATGTAATTTTACGAACATTCCGGTAAGGTAAAAACATTTTATCGGCTGCCAGCATCTCATCCAGAGTACGACTCATCATTTCCAAATCGTGCTCTTCGATGTTGCCGGTAGTAGCATCTAACACAGCCCCGAGTAAACGATGTACCACTGCTACATCGTGTTTGCCGCATATTCGGTGGGCAACTTCATCGAGACGTGCATCCAAATCTACGTCACCGGAGCGCACGGCGGCACGTATCGGCAAATGAGATGTCGCACGACTATCTAAATCATGTATGGGTAAATAATCCGGCTGAGTCATGAACACTACTATACACGCTCCGTGGGCACTTGTCCATACTAACATCGTATCCGTTTGAAGAAAATTTTATGGAGATGGCAGATTTTAGGCTTGCATTTTGGGGATATTTAGGGCATACTATGCCCCGGAAACGTTTTAGCCGCACTTTTTAACTATACACGATATGAGAAATTACGAAGCATTGCTCGTTCTTAATACCAAGAGTTCAGAGACTCTTGATGAATTGGTGGCTGCCATGAGAGAAAAGCTCAAGGAAGCTGGTGCCAATGTTACCAATGTTACCAATGTCGGTCGTCGTGAATTTGCCTATGAGTCCCACCACATGAAGGCAGGGCAATACATGCTCTTTGCTTTTCAGGCAGAACCACAAACGATACGTACTGCCCGCGAATCACTGGCTATCGACGATCGTGTGCATTACCAGCACTACCGCGTAAAGTAAAACCGGTATCGGTTTCCGTGCGCTTTGTGCACCGCAAGGGTGTCAGTTTCACAGAGGTCTCAATTTACTCTTCGTGCGGCTTCCGTGTTCCGCATTTCGCGTTGCGGTCTGCGTACTCTTGTTGTGCCTAGCTGTTTGGCTTCGTACTTGCTCTACTTCTCGTCTTCCTGCCGTAGGGACATCGCCGGGGTTTTTAGGAATTTTGTGCTGGAATTTTAGGGAAGTGTGTGGTAAGATGCGTGGCGATGGGGACGGAAGAAAGACAGAAAGATGCGGACAACACCGGGGGAGTGGGAGTCTGTGATGATGAATCGCAGGTACTCGACCGGCAGTTAACGGAGATTTTGTTGACGGATCGCAGCTCCGGGCGTCGTATCATTTGGGCAACGGAGCACTATGCTGAGCGTGGGGAAGGGTACGGGTTCCACGATGAGATTCCCCCGGAAAAGGGGTTTCTGATACAACCGCGAGTGAAAAAAAATGTGAAGGAACGCACACGGCGGAGTCGGGATAAAGGTGAAGTATTTACCCCGGCGTGGGTATGCAATGTACAGGCAAATCTCGTAGATGAAGTATGGTTCGGGGGAAAAGATATATTTAATCGTGAGACGAAAAAGGGGTGGGAAACCTCGGAACGTCGCATACCCTTCCCGAATGTACCGGGTAAAACCTGGCAGGATTATGTGAAAGAAACACGCTTGGAAATTACCTGCGGAGAGGCACCGTATTTGGTAAGTCGGTACGATGCCGTAACGGGAACAGCTATCCCCGTAGAAAATCGTATCGGCTTGCTCGACCGTAAATTACGTGTAGTAGGAGAAAATACTGACAATCCGGAGGATTGGTTTACTTGGGCGCAGCATGCTTATTGCAACACCTACGGTTATGAGTGGCAGGGGGATAACCTCTTCCTAGCACGCAAAAATCTCATCTTTTCTTTCATCGAATATTTTCGGAAACGATGGGGCGAGGATGCCGCACCGTCCCACGAGATGTTGCAACGTATAGCGGAAATTATCTCGTGGAATATCTGGCAGATGGACGGACTCAAGTTTGTTATACCCGATACCTGTCATGAAGAAGAAGTTCGTACGCGCGATCTTTTCGGCAAGGAGGAGGTTAAGAAAATACCGTGTCCCGGATGTGCGAAAAATAGTTATTTTGACCACAATGGCATCACCTGTGTTATACGTGACTGGAAGGACGGGGAGAAGGTTATCCCGTTTGTCTCCCTTCTCCACCGTAAGGACAGGACGTAGTACAGGTTTTGCGTTCCGGCAACGCGTGAACCCGACATCCGTATTTGTTTTCGGGTAGGTTCCCCACCATAGCGCGGCAGTAAAGGACATAACGTGAAGGAAACGGTACGAATTTCAGATACAAGGATAGGCGAATGAACATCGGTGCAATCATAGGCAATCCCCCTTACCAAGTTACGGACGGCAGTAGCGGTGTGGGGGATAGTGCCGTGCCGGTGTACAATCACTTTGTCGCACTTGCCAAATTGCCGGAGCCGAGGCTCATATCGTTGATCATGCCGTCTAAGTGGATGGTCGGGGGACGTGGTTTGCAGAAGTTTCGGCAGGAGATGTGTGAGGATACATCTCTGAGATCACTCATAGACTTTGAGGATGAATCAATCATTTTCAACGGGTTACACATTGACGGCGGGGTGTGTTATTTCCTGTGGGACGCGGAATACCATGGGCAACCGGAGATAAGGTATCATACAAAAACCGGTGAAGTGGTGGAAACGAAGAATTTTTTACGGAATGATTTCTTTGACTATATCGTAAGGGATCACAGAATCATCTCTCTCCTAGAGAAAACTTCTGTGTTGGGGAAAAGTTTTGCGGACATTGTATCCGGACACCAACCGTACGGGATAGCTACTTACCTATTCAATGATCCCGATAGATACCCCGAGTCCGATTTATCCGAGGCACCCTTCGAAGGTTCGGTGAAGGTATACGGGGTCAAGGGTATCAAAGGCGGGGCACGGCGCATGCAAGGATATGTTTCGCCCCGGATTATTAAACGTAACCACGCACACGTCGATTTATACAAGATATTCTTTTCCAAATGCTACTCGACAGACGCGATAAATCCTCCTGAGCCGATATTGGCCGAACCGAAAGAAATTTGTACGGAAACTTTTTTGGAGATAGGCCCCTTCAGCACGAAAACGGAACAACTGAACTGCTATACCTACACGCAGACTTCCTTTTTCAAATTCCTGTTATACTGCGGGAAAGGGACTATGAATGTAACCTCGCGCGTCTTCAAACTCATACCTTTGCAGAATTTTACCGCTCAAAGTGACATCAACTGGACAGCGGATGTTGAAGAAATCGATCGTCGATTGTTCGATAAGTACAAATTGGATACGGAGGAGAGAGCGTACATCGAAAGGTACATGAAAAAATGTGATCGTAGGGGGGCGATTGAGCCACGAAGTGCGCATTAATCTCAGCAAAAATGCGGGTTTTGAAAAGGGCAGCGGTTCAGCTTCCGTATGCGTACGTATTTTGAATACGTGCGTCAAGGCTTTTTTTTGATTTTTTTCTTTTTTATTACGAAGATGTAGGGAATAGGGGTATTTTTTGTTGCGCAGGAATTCGATTATGTTGTCATTTCGTTGTTTATTTAATATGAATAGGTTATCCCGCAAGAGATACGTATTCAAAATACGTATAATAGCCCCGTCAACGTTGACACCTACATTATGAAAAAAACGATAATTACATTGATGGCGTGTGTTGCGCTTGGTGCAACATGCGGTGCCGCTGAAGATACCGAAAAAGGTTTCGGACTGGAAGTGAATGGAGCCTACAACTTCGCATTGAAAGACATTGCGAGTGATTCATTCAAAGTAGACACATACGGTCTGGACCTCACGGCTGTTTACAGAATTAGTAAACATCATTCCGTTAACGTACGCTTTGGCTGGGCAACCGGCGACCACGACGAAAACTATGCGTTTTACGACGAGTATTCCGGCTATGTTTATTATGAAAATGACAAGGTGGAGGTCACCAACATCACGATCATGCCGGGATATCGATTCACGACTGCCGTGTCTGACTCTATGGACTTTTTCTGTGGAGTTAATGCCGGTTTGGTGCGGA
>CAZJIH010000011.1:0-31107 GCA_964545935.1 uncultured Akkermansia sp.
CAGTCCCTCCGCAATGCCCTCCCCCCAACCCCATTTACGATTTTTGATTTACGATCATAGCCATCCAATAGAACCACTTTTCGGATGATACAACCCGCGTTATTTCTAGGATGGTTAATCCTTGCAGAAAAAGTTGGGTTTAGACATGGTTTTGAGCGAATAGATGCGAACATCCGAGATGTCGTCCGGGGAAATTGGCAATCACATGCTTCTCTTATTGGATGGCTGTGATTTACGATTGACGATTTGAAATTCTAGGCGCCTACGTCGGCGCATGGATCAAAAGTTAGTTACACCGCAAAGCCGGGAAGAATGGCATGTGGTGGGCGGACTCGTATCCGCGGAGGGACGCGCAACGGAGCGCGCATTATTCTTCAATCAAAAATCAAAAATCAAAAATCTAAAATCAAAAATGCGGAGGGGGGGCAGGCGTGGTGGGCATTGTGGCGGGGCGGCAGGAGCAGCGGTTCAGTGGTTCAGTGGTTATCTTTCTCGGAGTCGGTGTGTCGGGAGTTGTTTTACGCGGAAGGAATGCGGACCACCGGCGGTACGCATACGTATCATTCGGAAGGAGGGAGCCGGGGAACCGGCGTCAGGTACCCCGGCAGGCGACGGTGGTTTCGCGTCTGCTACAGGTGTGGTAACTTCTTTCAACTTTTTCGCAAATTCTTTTATCGGATCGGGGGAGTCTTCCGGGGTAACTGAAGCTTGGGAACTATCTTCGGCGGATGAAGCATCCGGTTCAGCAGTTTTTTCCGGCGCGTCACTCTCTTTAAGCAGACGAGCTTCTTCTTCCGGTTTAACGGATTTAACCAAATCGGTACCGGGTCGTTTTACCGTATCAGGATGCGATCGCAGGAATTGTTCGAAAGCCGGGTCGGGCATAGCTCCGCCGTTAATAGCACGATCGTAAGACCTAGCGGCTTCGGGGATACGTCCGATTTCTGCGTACAGTCGAGCCATGTTGTAGTGTGCATCGGCAAGTTCCGGGTTAATTTTTACAGCTGCCGCATAGTGTTTCAGTGCTTGGTCGTATGCCGCGCCTATTCCTTCGATATTTGCCAAATAAAAAAAAGCTTCAGCGTTTCCGGGGTCCAGTTGTACGGCATGCGCAAACAATCGTCGCGCTTCATCCAGCTTTTCCGACCTGTAATTAGCTATGCCCGCCAGGTAAAACCCGATAGCCATGTCCGGCGATAAACGGGTAGCACGCGTAAGGTAATCGACCGCTTCGGAATTTTTGTTATTGTAGAGCAGGATTGTACCGAGATTAACGAGACACGGTAAATTATCCGGTTGTAAATCGTAGAGCGTTAAATACATTTGCTCGGCCGATAAAAAACGATGCTTGGAAAATGCTTTGTTAGCGAGTTCCGCCAGAGAGCGTATTTGCATGTCCAGTTTTGCTTCTTCTGCTTTTCGGGCTGCTTCAGCAGATGCTTGAACTGCTTTTTCCTGTAAATCTTTGAGTAGTTTTTGCTCTTTTTCGGTCAATCCGGGTGAACTTTCCTCATCCAAGCGATTCAGTGCTTCTACCACATTCGGGTCATTGCTGTTTTGTTTTCGAAAAGTTTCTATAAGTAAACGCCGACTTTCCTCTTGCATGGCTATCGTCTTCCTCTGCTTTTCTATCATCTCCCGTAATAATTTATTCTCTTCGAGTACAGTCGGGTCCACCGTCGGTTCTTTCTCACGGACCGCAAGCTCAGCTTCCATATTGTTCAGCTGCTCGGTCAACTCGGAAACACGACGCCTGTAGCCCATATTTTCATCGTATATGTTATTCAATTCATCCCGCAGGCGTGACGCCTCTGCGCGCGCGTCATCCAGCTGTTTAGACAGAACTTCATTCTGGTCATTCGCGCCGGATTGCATGGCTTCCAATTCACTGACTTTCGCCTGAGCTGTCTTTAATTGTTCCGCGAGTGTTAAATTCTGGTCTAACAAAGCCTTTGTTTTCTCAGGACTATTGAGTTCTACCACCGCCCGTAATTTTTCATTCTCCCGGGAGAGCGCATCACGTTCACGGGTCACTTTTTCGAGGTCCTGAATAGTAGCATTGAGTTGAGATTGCAAGGTTCCGACTTGTTCTTCGGCGTCTTTCAGCGCGGCTTGGGAATTACGATATTTGCTTTCCATCTCAGCCAGTTGATGTGAAAGGGAATTCACCACGCTATTGCCTGCCGCTCGTTCGGAAGTAACTTGTTCCCGGAGTTTTTCATAGCGTTCTTTGTACATAGCTTGGTCATTCTGTGCCGCTATGAGCTTCTTTTGTACCTCCGTGTAGCGTGAATTTAACTCCGTATAGGCTCGTGCCATACGCCGACATTCCTCCTGTGCGCGAGCCAAAGCATTGTACAATTTACGGTCTGTAGTTTCGTAATTCGGCAATTCGATAGGTTCGTACGTGCTACCTCCCTCCGGATTGCGAATAGGCGGCAATTCCCTCACAGACGTATTCCGCTCCTCACGTCGCTCCGCCGGTAGCGCTTCCCGCGCTTTCTTCCTCCATGTCTGTAGATTCTCCGACAACAAACGCCGTCTCGTACTCACCAAATTCGTTTTCCACTGCGGGTAATCCCGCACAATGGCCGCGAATAATCGCTCCGCTTGTTGCCCTTTCCGTATAGCCGCATTGTAACTACCTTTTTCTGCCGATATCTCCGATTCACGACAAAGACGATAGGCTTCCAGATATACCTGTCCGGGGTCCCGTACCCCTGCATTATCCTGCCGCTCGGAGGATGATGCCGTCCCGTATGTGTCGATGCGGTGTATCCGGGCTTGTCCGTATACCGGAAAAATGCAAAAAATCCACACTACGCACGAAAGGGTACACAAACACCGGCACACCCGAATGTGCTTCAGGCTGTCGCCCACCTGTGTCAGCTTCCCCCTCTCGCGTTTATTGTCACGCATAACGTAACGTGAAAAAATGGGTTTGAAGAAATTCGCATGGGACAGCTACGGACGCCCACCCGCAGGGGAACGCACACATCCGCCCGACACGTCCGGAATTTTGAAGCAAGAGACCCCCTCACCGCAAGAACACAAGGACTGAATCCTTCCGTTCACACTCACGGCTTGGGGGTAGCTCCGGCGGCAGGACTCCGAAGTCCTGCCTATCCCGTACGATTTTATTTACGCCTCGGCGTTACCTTCTTCGGTTTTTTCCTCGGTGTCGTTCGTTTGAGCGACCTGTGCATTTTCTGCGGGTACTTGTACCAGACGCAACGGCGTACGTGATAAAATTTCGCCGTCGATCGAGAAATCCACAGAATATACGCCTGTCTTTTGGAACTGAAGCCCTTGGAAATTCATGATCAGGTTACGTGTTAAGAAAGACGTACCCTCCGGCAAAGAGACGCGCAGTTCACCCGTTATCGGCATGCGTTCCTTGTCTAATGCTACTCCGTTTTCATCGACTATCGTTAAGCTTAATTTATGCTCACCGGCATCCTCCGGTGTCATGCATAAACGTATAGCCAACGAACATGCCGGATGTACTACAGGAAATTGCCGCGCAAACAACGTGTCAAACGCCCCTTGTATGCACAGCTTTCCTTGATAATCAGCTGCGTAATCGCAAAGTACTGAGACTTGTGTGTCCATAGTTCTGATATTATTACTTGTTCAAACATTCCTTAACGCGTGTCGTTTGCAGAATGCTTCGGGCATTATTTTACCACACTCGCCACGATATGCAAGTCTAAATTTATCGTATGACACAAATCGGGGTATGCGTGGGATATGCCGGTGCCTGACAAACATACGTGTAACGCGGATACAATAATAAATATCGGAGGTACAAAAATAGTTTGTCGGCGGATGTATTATCAGGTTACCGTACCGGACGGAAAGACAGGAGCGGACTGCATCCGGATTTTTTATTTTCACACGTTGAAACGTGTGCGGCGCAAAGAGAGTGCGTTCAGGACGACGCAGAGGCTGCTTAGACCCATGGCAGCGGCGGCGAGAGCCGGAGGCAGTTGCCGACCGAGGAACGGGAAGTAGATACCGGCGGCTAAGGGGATAGCTAAAACATTGTAAATGAAGGCAAGGAAGAGATTTTGTTTAATTTTTTTAAGGGTAGCTCGGCAGAGCAGGATAGCGTACGGTATGTCGGTAGGGTTGCTGTGCATGAGGATAATACCTGCGCATTCTACGGCGATATCCGTACCTGTACCGATAGCCATACCGACATCCGCGCGGGAAAGAGCCGGCGCATCATTGACACCATCCCCCACCATAATTACACGTTCACCTTCGGATTGAAGAGTTTGCACGAGCAATTCTTTATCACTCGGCATAGCAGACGCGTGAACCTCGGTTATACCGACACGATCGGCGATGCATTGCGCGGTCACAGCGTTATCGCCCGTAATCATGAGTGTACGCAGACCTGCCTTCTGTAACGCGCGGACGGCATCGGCAGCATTTTCACGCGGGGCATCCGCGACAGCTAGGCACCCCAACCAACGCGAGCCGCGTGCCACATGAAGCACCGTTTTACCTTGGGTTAAGAGATCACGTGGGTCCTGCACAGCGATGCCCGATTCACGCATGAGATCGGCATTTCCGATAGCACAGGGGGTATCCCCGAGAACAGCTCGCACCCCATGCCCGGGTAGGTAACGTAGGTCGCTTACACGGTCGATGGGAGGCACCCCACAGGCAACGACAGCACGCGCCAAAGGGTGATTCGCGTCAAATTCCAGAGCTACGGCGACTCCGAGCAACTCTTCGCGGGAGCAGCCATGCGGTAACACATCGGTAAGTTGCGGGGAACCCAAAGTGAGAGTTCCGGTTTTATCGAGAGCTATGCAGGTAGCGCGACCTGCTGCCTCCGGTGCGGTACCGGAACGGAAGAGGACACCGCGTTCGGCCCCCATACCTGCTCCGACCATAATTGCTACCGGTGTAGCCAAACCTAAGGCACAGGGGCAGGATATCACTAATACGGCAACCGCGCGAGCCACCGCTTCATCCCATGTCGCGCCGCATAGAGTCCACACGGCAGCTGTTACACACGCGAGCCCGATCACCGCAGGTACAAAAATACGGGCTATGCGGTCAGCCAAGCGAGCCACCGGTGGTTTTTCAGCGGCGGCATCGCTTACCAAGCGGATAACCTCCGAAAGGGAGGACAGTTCCTGCGGACGAGACACGCGCACACACAGGGCACCGTGAAGATTTACCGTACCGGCAAAGACCTCGGAACCTACCCGCTTATCAACCGGCATACTTTCCCCGGTGAGAGCTGCTTCGTTCACCGATGAAATTCCCTGAAGTACCGTACCGTCGACCGCGATGCGGTCACCCGGGCGTACTGACAGGATATCACCTACTCGCAGTTCCACCGTAGGGATTTGCACGGGCTGTCCGTCGCGCAACACGGCAGCAGTATTCGGCAGGAGTTTCCGCAATTTATCCACGGCATGACCGGTACGGCGGGTGGCGCGGGATTCAAGCCATTTACCCACAGAGACAAAGGCGAGGATCATACCGGCGGATTCTAAGAACATAGTTCCGCCGGATGAAACATGCGTGATTCCGGCAATGAGGGCGGTACCGCTTCCGGTAGCAACGAGGGCATCCATACCCGGTGCTCCGTCGAGGAGAGAACGTACCCCGCGAGTGAAGTATCCGTAGTTGAGCGCGGCAATGCCCAGTGCCAGGCAAACTTCTGTCCACCCGGTCGCATCGTTTAAGCGGTGCAGCACGACAAGCGGCACCAAGAGCACGAGTGTTGCCGCCGCCACCCACCCCTTTTTGCCTTTGTCCCCGGCACCGTCAACCGATTGTGACGCCGATTTCTTTTCTTCGGCCCCGTAACCGTATGACGTAACGGCACGGATTATCTCCTGCGGGTCACCGTCATCCGCGCGTTTGACACGCAGCTCACTTGTGATGAGATTTACCTCCACCAGCTCCACGCCGGGTACCTTTTTTGCTGCCTGCTCAACACGAGCGGCACAGGCAGCGCAGCTCATTCCTGTTACATGAAATACCTGTTCCGGCATAGGATACCCCCTTCGTTTTTTTTGCGCGGCACACATCCCCTACGTCACGGAGAATTCCGACACGAGAACCCCGTAGCGGAGGCTATCGCTTTACGCCTCAACCTTTGCCCCGAAACCGATGCGCTCCGCGGCATATACCACTGCCCGCGGATCGATGTCAGCGCACTCTACACGTAGTCTGCCCTTTCCTAAATCCACATCCGCCCGGTGTACCCCCGGAACATTCAAAACGGCTTGTTTAACACGAGCCGCGCATCCGTCGCAACTCATACCGGTGATTTGAAAAAAATATGTTATCATGGTCAATAAGTTTCAAAATAATTTCTTAATTCTTCCATCATCCTTTCCGCTTCTTCGCGGGAATCTCCGAATGCCGCGTCCAAACAATTGCGCATGTGGCGACGTAAAATGCGTGTTTCTATTCTTTTGATAGCCGCGCGCGCCGCTTTAAGTTGGATAAGGATGTCCATACTATCACGTCCTTTTTCGATCATTCTCCGGATTCCGGCAATTTGTCCGCGTATACGATTCAGGCGTGTCAACTCATCCGCGTGTGGGATACCATCCGATATCCCGTCCCCATCCTCGGATAAATCGACAGCCGGTTCCCTTGCCTCTTCCTGCGGTTCCTCGGGTAGCTTTTCATGTTTCTCCTTTTGTTCACTTTTTTTCATACACGTTTTATACCATAGACTTGCTATTTTGTCAACCATGAACCGAACCGCAGAAATAACAACCCACATCTGTCCCGAAAAAGATATAAGCTTCGAGGTAGGCGGTGACTTTGAAGCAGGAAGAGAGCATTGCGGCAATTTGCAGAAATTTTCCCGGGTTTTCACGCGGCGGGTACGATTCCGCTTGCGAAAATAAGGGATGTCGCGTATAATCACCGGGACATGGGGGATACATCACCTGTCACATATTTCAATCGCTATACCCGGTGCATTGAGCAGGAGAAGATTATGGGGGAACGTTCCCTGCGTTGGGTATACGGGACGTGCAGCGGACAATTGGCGCTGCATGTATTGATAAAACGCGGGATATTTTCTCGGTTGCTCGGGTTTTGGGAAAATTTACCTATCAGTGCGCGCAAGATACCGGAATTTGTACGTAATTACCATATCAACATGGAAGAAGCTGAACAACCGATAGAGCATTATCGTTGTTTCAATGACTTTTTTACCCGCACACTTAAGCCGGAGGCTCGTCCTGTGTGTCCGAAAGGGCATATCGCTTTTCCGGCGGATGCACGTCATCGCGGTTGGCAGGATATCGCCGATATACACGCGGTTTATGTAAAGGGACAGAGCTTTGATCTACCGACCCTTTTAGGGAGTTCCCGGTTGGCCGAACAATACGCGCACGGCTCATTACTCCTTTCGCGTCTTTGCCCGGTAGATTACCACCGCTTCCATTTCCCCGTAGCGGGTACACCGGAAGCAGCGCATCGTCTACCCGGGCCTTTGGCAAGTGTGGCTCCGTACAGTTTACGCCGCAATCTGGCATGGTTATGGACAAATCGGCGAGAGCTCACCTGCCTGCACTCAAAGGAGGTCGGAGATGTGCTCATTATTGCTGTCGGTGCTACCGGAGTCGGTTCCATTCATCAAACGTATACCCCGAACTTACCGATCATTAAAGGAACGGAACAGGGATTCTTCTGTTTCGGGGGCTCAACAATTATTTGCCTCTTTGAACCGGGCCGCATCAGATTGGCGGATGACTTAACGGAACAAACGAACTACGGTCGTGAATTGTATGCTCACATGGGCGATAGCGCCGCAACTTTGTTGTAGTCCGCATTTACCGGGCAAACAATCATGAAAAAGCTTGCATTTTTGAGATGAATCTGCTAAAAATAGTGTACGCCCTTTGCCGGGAAGCGAAAGAGGACTTATGAGTTTTACTTTTTTCAGTAAACTGCGACACCATCGGCAGCACCTGCGACTTATCAGGGATGAGTTGCAACGTGTGCGTGAAAAGATTGCTGCGCAAACACGCGAGTTTCAACCGCATGCACGCGTGTATATGGCGCAGGTGTGTCGGGGAAGAGGAAAAATGATACGTCCGGGATTGGTGTTACTGACAGCGGCGGCTACGGGCGGAATAAAAGAGGAGCATATAGCGTTTGCTGCGTCATTGGAGATGTTGCACATGGCATCGTTGATACATGATGATGTGCTGGACAGGGCGGATGTACGACGGGATTGTCCGACAGCTAATGCTTTATGGGGAAATGAATTAGCTGTATTGTTGGGTGATTCGTTGTTGGCGCAGGCGATGGTACTCGGAACGCGGATAGGGGATAAGAGGTTTATGCAGAAGATGGCAGTCGCAACGAGAGATTTGTGTGAAGGGGAAGTCGAGCAGTCTACGAGATTGTGGGATGTCGGAATGACACGGGCTGAGTACTATGAAATTATAAGGAAAAAGACGGCTACTTTATTTGCTATGGCGATGAGTGGGGCTGCTATGCTGCAGGGAGCGGATGAAGAATTAACGGAAAATTTGCATCGGATGGGGACATTGCTCGGGATGTCGTACCAAGTGTACGATGATTGCCTTGATCTGCTCGGAGCGGATGAACAGGCAGGAAAAACGCTCGGAACGGATGTGCAGAAAGGAAAGTTGACTCTGCCTATATTTTTCTTGATGGAAGCGGACAATGAAGATGTAGCGGCGGAGGTACGAGATGATGCGGAGAAACGAAACGGATTGGATCTGAATAAATTAAGACAAACGGAAAGTTTCCGCATAGCATTGGAATTATCGGTAAATGAGGCATTGGGACTGGATGCGGAGGCGCGGGAGGTGTTGTGGATGTTGCCGGAGACGCCTGCTCGTGAGGCATTGGCAGAGGCAACGTATCGGTTGGATGAGATGCTGCGTGGATGTTGCAACGGGAATTTAACTTTTACATGAGAAGATGAGTGAGAGGTACGAGATACGACCGGAAAGGATGAAGCCCCCGGTGTCCGCGTCTACGGATGAATTGTGGGAAGATATACACAGTTGTGCGTGGGAAGAAGCCGGCAAGGAAGCGAGTATGGCGGGAATGATGGATGAGGTTGTGCTGTCGTGTCCGGGACCCGGAAGGGCTATAGCCGTACGTTTGGCGCAAAGACTGACGTGTCCGTATTTCAGCCGCAGTGAGTGGGAAAAGCTTCTATCGCGTGAGACGGAGGAGGGGTCTGAATCGGTGAAGGCGATGATGATGGATTTGATGGCAGTGGTGCAAAGAGACCCGGCAGCTCATAACCCACTTGTCCCCTTTCTCTTTTACAAAGGATTTCATGCTTTATGCGCTTATCGGGTTGCGCATACTTTGTGGGAAAGCGGACATCGTTTACCTGCCCTGATGCTGCAAAGTGCGACAAGTGAGGTATTCGGAATAGATATACATCCGGCAGCTCGTTTAGGATGCGGAATCATGATGGACCACGGAACGGGAATTGTCATCGGGGAAACAGCTATTGTGGAAAATAATGTATCGATGTTGCACGAAGTGACTCTCGGTGGAACAGGAAAGGAATTCTGCGCGAGGCACCCGGTGGTACGAAGCGGAGTGATGATAGGTGCCGGCGCAAAAGTGCTCGGACGTGTCGAAATCGGTGAAGGAGCAAAGATAGCGGCATCGTCCGTGGTGCTGGACGATGTACGTCCTCACACAACTGTAGCGGGGGTACCGGCAATAGAAGTAGGACTGACGGCTGAGGAGGAACCGGCACTGAGCATGCAACAACGAATTACCTGAACCTCGAAGAAGTCTGCGGTACCGATTGTTGAGTTACTGAATTTTTTGTAAATCGTTCCCCGTATACGGTACAGCGCCGGGGAATAGTTACCTGTACAGGATAAAATTATGATACGAGAGATAGATATACGGTTACCGGTGGGGGAAGCGGACAATACGCAGGCGCGGATGCGGGAGGTTGTGCGGGTTTTACACATACGACCGGAACGTCTCCGAGGGCTGCGTTTACTGAAGGAAAGTATAGACGCCAGACAGCATGTCATCCGCAAACAACTGCGGTGCTTGGTAGCAATAGATGAGCCCTTGCCGCCGGAAGAATCCTTGCCCGGGGAACCGAAGAGGGTGGAACCGACCGCGAAGAGGGTAATCATAGTCGGGGCCGGACCCGCGGGATTGTTCGCAGCCTTGAAGTGCTCGGAGCTCGGAGTGCGTCCGATAGTATTGGAAAGGGGGAAAGACGTAAGCGCGCGGCGCTCGGATTTGCGACCTATCAATTGCGAGGGCAGGGTAACCGGGGAGTCAAATTATTGTTTCGGAGAGGGTGGTGCCGGTGCTTTTTCGGACGGTAAATTGTATACCCGTGCTACGAAACGGGGAGACGTCGCGGTGGTATATCGTCAATTGGTCGCACACGGAGCAAATACCGGTATACTTACCGAGGCTCACCCGCATATCGGGTCGGATAAACTGCCGCGTATTATTCAATCTATTCGCGCGTCCATACTCCGAGCAGGCGGAGAGATGCATTTCGGCACCCGCGTGACCGGATTGCTGCGGAGTGCGGACGGAAGGAAAGCACGAGGAGTTCGGACGGCTGACGGACGGGAGTGGGAGGCAGAGGGAGTGATTTTAGCGACAGGTCACAGCGCGAGGGATGTGTACGAAATGCTGGTCGGGGAGGGGTTAACGACGGAGAAGAAGGCGTTTGCCGTGGGAGTCCGTATCGAACACCCACAAAGTATAATAGACGAAGCAATGTACCATCTGCGACCCGGAACCGAGCGTCCGTCGGGATTACCCGCGGCTCGGTACAGTGTAGCTGCAACCGTGAACGAACGGGGTGTGTATTCCTTCTGTATGTGCCCGGGTGGGTTTATTGTACCTGCCATGACGAGAGCGGATGAGCTGGTGGTTAACGGGATGTCGCTGTCGCGTCGGGATTCGCCGTGGGCAAATGCCGGTTTGGTAGTAACGGTGTTGCCTGAGGATACGGAGGAGACGGAGTACGATGGACTGACAGGAATGTATTGGCAGAGACACATAGAGCAGTTAGCGGCTGTCGCCGGCGGCGGTGACCTAAAGGCTCCGGCTCAACGTGTCCCGGATTTCCTGGCTCACAGAGATTCTCGTAACCTGAGGGCCTGTAATTATCGTCCGGGAGTGACTTCATGTAATTTGTGGGATGTGTTACCTGTTGGGATTTGCGAAAGGTTAGCCTTGGGGTTGCAGTATTTTGAAGAGAAAATAAGGGGATTCACATCGACGGAAGCTTTGCTTATCGGTGCGGAAACGCGGACAAGTTCGCCGGTAAGGATACCGCGAAATCCGGAAACACTGCAACATCCGGAACTCGCAGGTCTTTTCCCCTGCGCGGAAGGTGCCGGTTACGCCGGCGGCATAGTGTCGGCCGCTATGGACGGAATGAGGTGCGCGGAGGCAGCTTGCCGCTGAACCACCGCTTGTGCCACGCATATCGGATAGTTCCTCACGAGGTGGGACGCAGCGGAACTGCGGTTCAGTTCTTCTCACCTACGACGGAAGAAATCACGTATTTCGTCCGCAGAGAACGGCGTAGGTAAGGAATCACTACTGAAATTCTGACGGATAGGGGGGGATTCACCGAAACGATTTGAGGTGTAAAAAGGGTCATCCTCTTCATCTGTCAATATAACAACTTTATTTTCGCTATTGCGTGAACTACGCGGACCGACAGCCATGCAAGTTACGTGACGAGAAATACCCGGTTGCAAAGAATTGGCACGCGCTTCCAATTCACAGAGAGCAGTATTAACTTCATGTTGTACCGGGGCAGAGAAGCGCCACACGAGGACGCCTACGCATAAAGCTCCCATACCGAAGGTAGAGGCACCCAAAGCTATATGCCTGATACCGACATTTTCGAGAAACATACGCAGGTGTTCCCAGAAGATACTGCGAGCGGAGCGGCACACAGCTTCGCGTTCCACCCGTTCTCGGAAATTGTAAATAAAACGCTCTTCGAACTGTGCTTCCGGTGTAGATTCCACACGCAATGTACGCAGAAGGCACACAAGGTCCGGCGCATCACTTTCCTCACCGGGTTTTGATACATCATGGTCCATAAACGGGCAGTTTTCAATTCATTTCAAGAGGATAGACAACCTAACCTTCACTTTCGTTCAAAAATAATCGTTTTTTTCACATTCATCCCGCGAAAATCGTTCGGGTGAAACAAGATTGCAAGGGTAGAACCGTAGGATTCAAAGCAGGAAAAGCGCACGGGCGGTAACTTAAAATTCAGAATGATGCGGTGGGGAGGTCGGCAGCGTGTTGGGACGCGGTTCTCTATGCCAAACAATAACTCCTTTTCCTACCGCGTAAAAGAAGACGACTAACAGGGCACTGATAAAGACAGCCATTGCCCCCAAGGTCGTAGCATTTTTGTACATGAAATCCTTAAAGTTAAGGGCCCAAGGGTAAAGTAAAACTACCTCCAGATCAAATATTAAGAAGAGTACGGCTACTTGGTAATACTTAATTGAAAAAAATCCCGGGGAACCGACACCTTCCGGCACATTGCCGCATTCATAAGGCACATCCTGCGCATTCCTTTGCTTGGCACGTCGCCCGAATACAACACTCAATATGAGAATTAATCCGGCAAACCCTATTCCGGCTACCCCTTGTATCAAAGCTGATAAGTACTCCTGCGGCATACTGTTCGCCGCTATTTGTACCATACTTACCTACATCTGTCAAGTGCTCATGAACGTTAAAATTTTACTTTGTATGAAATTTTTTCGGAGTGGATGGGGATATATGCTTGCAGATGGGGAAGTTGGGGGGTATAATGCGGCAAGGAGACTGAAATTTTATGAAAAAGTATGTAGTCATCATTGTCCTATTCGTCATGTTGGGAATAGGATGTAAGCACGCGAAGGAGCACGACACGGCGGTCGCGGGAGATGAACAATCGGTAGGAACGGAACAGGTAGATCAACCGACAGGAGGAGCTGAGAAAAAGGGCACGGAAGGAACTGCTCAAGTAAAGGACACGAGGGGAGGGGAGACGCAGCGGTGGCGCATCTCGCACATGAGTGTACCGGGCGGATATGTTGCCCTTACTTTTGATGACGGACCGAGCGCACGCTTCACACCCAAGGTACTCGACATTCTAAAGAAGCATCGGGTAAAAGCAACCTTTTTTGTACTGGGTGAAAATGTAGCGCGCAACAAGGATATCGTTGCACGCGCGGCTGCCGAGGGTCACGAAATTGCGTCTCACTCATGGAATCATCCGAATCTCAGTAAGATGAGCCGTGAACAGGTTATTTCGCAGATGGACCGTACATCTGCTGTCATTCGGGAAGCTACCGGGCATACCCCCACGCTCATGCGACCGCCGTACGGAGCCACCAATCGTGCTTTAGGGAACATGCTGATGTCGCGTTACGGTATGGCATCCGTGTTGTGGGATGTAGACACGGTGGACTGGAAGCACCCGGGGGTAAATGTTGTTATCAACAGAGCGGTCAGAGGTGCTCGTAATGGGTCGATTATCCTGTTACACGACATCCACGCGTCTACTTTACAGGCGGTGGAAGGTGTAGTGGAAGGGTTGTTGGCACGGGGATTCAAACCGGTAACGGTGTCGGAACTTATGCGTATCGGGCACGGTACGAAAGGAGGGGGCGAGCGGCAGACCGGGCAGGGTTCCGGTTCTATAGGAGGCACAAACGGCATAGCGAATACTCTGCCGCCGAGCGATGAAGGAGTACCGCTACCGAACACACCTGAGCCGCAGCCTGTACCCCAACCCACGCCTCAGCCGGAGCCGCAGGAGCCCACGTTGCCCCCGCAAAAGACCGTGGCAGGATCAGCTACTTTACGGGGTACAGCGGTAAAATCGAGGCATAGAACTCCGCCGCGATCAAATGGTACGATAGCAATACCATCGGCAGTATGAATTCAAAAAAGACGGAGGGATGTGTTTACCTTGTGGGGGCGGGACCGGGTGATCCCGGCTTGATGACTCTGCGGGGACAGGAGCTCTTGGAACGCGCGGATTGTGTGGTGTATGACGCCTTGGTGTCTCACGTTATTCTCGGACGCTGTCGGAGGGATTGTGAGTTAATCGATGTCGGTAAACGCGCGGGGAATCACACTCTATGCCAGGAAGCTATCAATAGTTTACTCATTGAGTGCGCGGGGAGATATAAATGCACGGTACGGCTCAAGGGAGGTGACCCCTATGTGTTCGGACGTGGTGGGGAAGAAGCATTAGCTCTGCACGCTGCCGGTGTTCCCTTCGATGTAGTACCGGGCGTGTGTTCCGCCATAGCAGGTCCCGCCTATGCGGGTATCCCTGTCACACATCGAGACTATTGCTCTCAGCTGACCATTTTCACCGGACACACCGCACCGGGCAAGGAGGGGATGCCGGATATATCCGCCGTGGCAGCCGCACCGGGGACACGTGTGATGCTCATGGGTATGGCTCATTTATCCGATACGATGCAGGCATTGCAGGAAGCCGGTCTTTCCGGGGAGACCCCGGCTGCGGCTATTCAATGGGCTACCACCGTCCGTCAACGTACGGTACAGGGTACGGTAGCATCTCTCGCACAGGCTGTGAATGATGCACGGCTGAGTTCCCCGGCTATTGTTGTGATCGGGGATGTAGTGAAATTGGCACCGGAGCTTAATCAGCGTAGTAGGTTACCTTTAGCCGGGAAACGCATCATTGTGACTCGTATGCGCGAGCAGGTCGCTCCCCTCAGCCGATCATTGCGTGACCTAGGAGCCGAAGTCGCAGAATTGCCTACCATGCGGCTTGTACCACCGCCGGATAAACGCGCTTTTGCCTCCGCCGTAATCAATAGCCCACATCACGACTGGCTTGTCTTTTCCAGTCCGAACGGCGTAAAAAAATTTTTTGAAGCGTTTTATTCGGTATACGAGGACATACGGGAGTTAGGGGGATGTCGTATAGCGGCTATCGGTCCGGGCACGGCAGAACAACTACGTATGCGCGGTCTCATGGTCGATGTAATGCCTCAAAAAGCTGTAGCAGAGGAATTAATAGCAGAATTTGATCGCAGGTCGGACGATTTCGGCGGGCTTGCCCACTGCACTGTCCTTTGGGTGCACGCAAAACGGGCACGGGAAGTTATACGATGCGAGTTAGAAAAGCGGAAAGCCATAGTAGATGAATGTATAGCATACGATGTAGACGCAGAAGAAGTTGCCTTCGCGCAGCAATTGCTCGATGAAGGAGCGGACTTCATCACTTTCACCAGCTCCGGCACCGCTACACATTTTGTGCAGATGGGACTTCGTTTACCCCCCCATTGCTGCGTCGCGAGTTTGGGCCCGGTTACCGCTGCTACCCTCCGTAAATTAGGGATGCCCCCTCAGATAGAAGCAGAAATGCATACTATACCCGGTTTGGTAGAGAGTATACGCCGCCGGGCAATCGACAATCGCGCATGATTTCCGGCTCATACGATTTTTGCTGTTTGGGGGTGAACCATCGGACTGCTCCGGTTGCTTTACGCGAGAAACTATCGGTACCGACGCGATTACTGGCGGATACAACGACCGCTCTGCGTGCAGTGAGCGGCGTGGAGGAATGTGTCCTCCTTTCCACATGCAACCGTACGGAAGTCTATTTTACCTCGCCTACACCGGAATTATCCGCTCAGGCACTTCTCGACCGTCTGCTCGGCGAACATTTACCCCTGAATGATTCTTTCTACCTGCAACGTGAATCAGCCGCAATACGTCACCTAGCCATGGTAGCGGCCGGATTGGACTCTATGGTAATCGGCGAAACGGAAATATTCGGTCAATTGAAAGATGCCTATCGCACTGCATGTCAAGTCGGTACAGCCGGTCACCGTATCCACCGCCTCTTTCAAACAACTTTTTCCGTAGCAAAAAAGGTAAGAAGCCATACACACATCACTTCGGGGCCGACTTCAGTCGGTGCGGTAGCTGTCGCGCTTGCTCAGCGGATACTCGGCGATCTTACGGGCACAGGTGTACTCATCGTAGGAGCGGGTGATGTAGCGCGTTCAACCGCTCAAAGTCTGCGCTCACGCGGCGCTCAAAGTATCTTTGTCGCCAATCGTTCTTACGACCGGGCGTGTTTGCTTGCTCATTCCGTAGGAGGTTCCGTCATTCGTTTTTCCGATTGGGTGCCTTACCTCGAAATGATCGATATCGTTATTGTTTCTACCTCAGCTCCGGTTTACGTAGTTACACGTCAGGTAGTTGAACACGCATGCGCTTCCCGTAATAAAAAGACTCTCTTTCTTATCGATTTATCCGTGCCGCGGAACATCGACCCAAGCTGCTCCCGTATCCCGGGAGCCGTACTCTATGATATGGACGCTATGCAAACCATTACGCGTGAAACTATGCAGTACCGGCAGGAGCAGGTTCAAATCGGCGCAGCTATCATCGATGAAGAATTGAAAAATGTGCCTCTGTGAGTGCCCTCCCCTATGTAACCCCACCGCATGCGGCACTCCATGACTCCACGCCGCCCAACTCTGAGACCTTTCACCGCGGAAGCTCCATTAGCTTCAGGTTTCTCGGGACAGATGTGTGTTCGGACAAAAATAGTGTACCGAACAGAATGAGGCGTCAGGACAGAATTATCGTACCGAAGAATCCGTAACACGTTTTTATTCACCGTACTGTGTTATATTTTACTTTTCTACTAGGTATGCCCGCTGCTGGTTATACAAATGATCTAACCAAAATAACATAATTCCCCTCAGATGGAATCGGTGCGCGTATGGGCAACGTCTCCTCACATACTCTTCTTTTCTCATTCCTCTCACCTATCGCTACTTTGCGCCGTTTATTACCCTTCTGTCCTCCGGAAAGCACCGCGATTGCTAGTTTGCTCTGATCCTGAAAAGCAGTAACATTTCCTCCCACATCTCGGCATCTTTATCCCATATTTCCACTCCCTCCCCTGAATCTCTCTTCCCGGCAAATGCTACCATTGCTCTTCCCGGTCTCTCGTGTTCTCTCGCTCCCCTCTCCCTCTTCCCCTTCTCCTCGTCCACTCCCCAAAAAACAAAAATCTCCTCCCTAATAATAAATCTTTTACGCAAATTCTATGCCTGCAGCTCGCCCTTCGTACCTGCAAATCCGGCTGTGCCATTTGCTTCTTCCCCTGATGCTTGCTACTCCTCCTTACCCTTTCCGTATCTTTCGCTTACAAATCCTTCAGTACACATTTCTGTCCAAGTGATAAACCCTGTCCCCTAATTTTACCCGTTCGGTACACTGATTTTTGTCCGAATGCGGAATGAAAAAAATTCAAAAAATTACTGTACCGCAAGTTTAATACGATCATGAGTAACTACTATGAGTATGCTGTGAAACAGGGAAATAGAGAAGAGTTGGACTATTATGGTAAAAAAAGCGACCAGGCGAGCTGCTGGATCATAGTTCAAGAATGTCCTTACATCCGATCAGCCCTGCGTAATCTTCGAAAGGATAAAGAATTAGCCCCTTTAATAGGCGATGCAACGTTGAATAATTGCCCTATCCTTGATAACTATAGCTTAGGAATTTTTGAAATCGTGATTGATCACTACATCGTGCATTATCCGACAGATAAACGTGGATGGGATTTCTTATGGTTCATGATGATTATGCAGGAAGTAGAGTACCCGCAATTTCGTACTATCAAAGAACTAATTCATCAAAAAGGTTAATACGCTTCCCCTATGGGAAGAAAATATTCGAAATGGTGAAGGATTATGGTTATGTGGAAGCCTGTCCCACGGGGAGGAAACCTCTGGATTATATCTCGGAAAGTAATGATGCTCCGACTTAATTAACTCTGCAAATCGGATGATTTCATCAATGAGTACGTCCTTTCCCACTCCCATCTTTTGCGACGCTAAGCAATTTTGGGTATATTTACAGTTCAATCCCGTCACTTCGCAATAGCGCGTGAGTAGTTTGCAGGAACTAACCACATTTTCCCGTAATGAGGGGAGTTTTTAGAAGTATCCAATATCAGTATTGATGGAAAGATTATACGCTGTGTGAATGCGTTTGGGAAAGAATACAGTGCGTGTATAATAACTGCGTATGAGAATGACAGCGGGCTTATATTGGGACAGATAAAGGTAGACTCAAAGGAGAATGAGATAGTAGCCATACCGAAGCTTCTGAAGTCACTGGATATAAAAAATTCCACTGTTTTCATAGATGCCGTAGGCTGCCAAAAGAAGATAGCAGAGCAAATTATTGATATGGGAGGGGATTATGTATTGGCAGTAAAAGGCAATCAAAAGAGACTCATGGAGGATATAGAGGACACGGAAATGCTGGAGAGAGCGGATGCAGAGTATAGGGAGGTAGACGGAGATCATGGGCGGATAGAAACACGTACCTACAAGCTATACCATAATCTATCCTATATAGAAGGAATACAGGAATGGAAGGGACTGGGAGGCGTGGTGAGTGTGGAGAGTGTACGCGTGGATAAGAAAAGCGGGAATGTACCGAAATGCAAACGCTACTTTATTATAAGCGATAGACAGGCGACGGTGGAGAGCATAGCCCGAGCGATTCGAGGGCATTGGGCGATAGAGAATCAAGTACATTGGCCGCTTGACGTAGTTTTAAAGGAGGACAGGAGCCGGAAGAGAGCGAAGAATAGTGCAGAGAACTATGCACGTGTGTTAAGGCTGGCGTTAGCACTACTTATCCGGTATAGGAAACGAAATAAGTTGACCAAGAAATCATTTAAGGGGATCATGCTTGAAGCGATGACGGATACGGGAATAACGGATGAAATACTGATTGGACATCACATAGCAGCGTGAAAAAACAACCTTTGAGCCTCTCACCCTCCATTTTTTCAAATGCGATTGCCTTGGTGACGTTGGCACCATGCTTGACGTATGATGTAAGTGGTGGTAAGATATTGGGGAGATGAACACGAGGTTGCGAGTAGCTGTACAATCGAAGGGGAGACTGAATGAGGATACGCTGAGGTTATTGAATGAGGCGGGTATACGCTTGGATACAGGGAGACGGGCTTTGTTGGCGGAAGCAAAAAAGTTTCCGCTTGAGGCATTGTTTTTGAGGGATGATGATATACCGCAGACGGTAGCGGATGGGGTAGCGGATGTAGGGGTAGTCGGACTGAATGAAACGGAAGAACAGGGAGCGGAAGTTATCGTAGAGCAGAAATTGGGGTTCGGTGGGTGTAGAATATCGCTTGCCGTGCCTAAAGAAGCGGATTATACCGGACCGAAGTGGTTAGACACAAAAAAAATTGCTACATCGTACCCCCGTATCTTAAAAAAATTTTTAGAAAAGGAAGGGGTAAAGGCGCACATTCATGTCATAACCGGATCGGTCGAAATAGCGACCGGTATAGGATTAGCGGATGCGATATTTGATATAGTGAGTTCCGGTTCTACGTTGATAAGCAATAATTTACGTGAGGTAGAGGTTGTGATGCAGAGTGAAGCGGTGTTGATAGCACATCCGGGGTTAGGAGAAGAAAAACGTCGTATATTAGACGAGTTGAAATTTCGGTTTAATGCGGTGTTGAGTGCGAGCGGGAAGAGGTATGTGCTGATGAATGCGCCGAAAGACGCTCTGGGAGCAGTGCTGAATGAATTGCCCGGCATTAAAAGTCCGACCGTGATGCCTTTGGCACAGGACGGATGGTGCAGTATTCATACCGTATTGGACGAAGAGAGGTTTTGGGAAATTATCGGGAAGTTAAAGGCAGCCGGAGCACAGGGAATACTTGTACTACCGATAGAAAAAATGGTGTTATGATGAAGATACGCATCGAAAAATACCCGGAGAGAGGGAAATGGGGAGACTTGGTACGGCGTCCGGTGCAGGATAGGCAAGCCCTGCGGGATGTTGTAGTACCTATTATTCGCGGTGTACGGGAGGGGGGGGACGCGGCATTACGGGAATTGAGTCAGCGATATGACCGATATACGCCGGACAGGTTGGAGGTGAGCGCGGAAGAAATAGCTGCCGGAGAAGAAAAATTATCGAATGAGTTGAAGGATGCTATACGGCAGGCGTGGACAAGGATATCCCGATTCCACGCCGTTCAACGTACGCCGAATGTTAGGCTCGAAACTGCACCGGGGGTATACTGTGAACAACGAAATGTACCCATAACGCGAGTAGGTATATACGTACCCGGAGGGAGTGCTCCGTTATTTTCCACTGTGCTTATGACGGCGGAACCGGCGCGAGCGGCCGGGTGTCGGGAGAGGATACTCTGCACACCTCCCGGGAAAAACGGAGAAATACATCCGGCTATACTTTATGCCGCACAACTCTGCGGGGTAACAAAGATATACCGCGTGGGTGGGGCGCAGGCAATAGCTGCTATGGCATACGGTACGCAAACTATACCGAAAGTCGATAAAATTTTCGGTCCGGGGAATAGGTATGTTACCGAAGCGAAACAACTTATTTCGTTAGACGGAGTAGCGATAGACATGCCTGCCGGGCCGAGTGAAGTAGAAGTATTGGCGGATAAGACGTGTGTACCCGCCTTTGCGGCGGCGGACCTATTGAGTCAGGCGGAGCACGGACCGGATAGTCAGGTTATGCTCGTAACGACCGATGAAGGAGTACTCGATGCCGTAGTGAGTGAGACGGAGAGGCAGCTGATGGTACTTCCGAGACGGGATATAGCAGCACGCGCGATAGAACATAGCCGAGCCGTATTGTTGTCCGGGATAGATGAAGCGATAGAGTTTACGAATGAATACGCTCCGGAACATCTTATATTAGCCGTGGAAAGAGCGCGGGAAGTTGTCGGGAAAGTGGTACACGCGGGGTCGGTGTTTATCGGTAACTACAGTTGTGAAAGCGCGGGTGATTACGCTTCCGGCACGAATCATACTTTACCTACCATGGGGTGTACGAAGGGGTATAGCGCGCTGGGGCTGCATAGTTTTATGAGAAAAATGACCGTGCAGGAGATTACACCTGCAGGGGTAAGGAGTATAGGACGTTGTGTAGAGTTGATGGCTGAAGCCGAGGGACTGGACGGACATAAGAAAGCCGTGACTCTGCGGCGGGAAGCTGTAGGGGATGCGGAGTCCGGGAGTAAAGAAGATGACGGATTGAGCAGGTTGGTGAGGGGAGATATAAGAGAGATGACGGGGTATAGAAGCGCGAGAGATGAGTCCGAAGGGGTGAAAGCGGAGGTAAAGTTAGACGCGAATGAATCACCGTACAATGAACCGTACAATAGATATCCGGATCCGGTACAAAGGGAGTTGAGGGGGAAAATAGCGGAATTGCTCGGGGTACGTGAGGAGTGTATTTTTTTAGGGAATGGGAGTGATGAAGCGATTGATGCCGTGATACGAACATTTTGTGAACCCGGGACGGATAGGGTGTTGGCAGCCGCTCCGACGTACGGGATGTACGAGGTGTGTGCCCGGGTCAATAATGTAGGGTACACGGCTGTACCGTTACGGGAGGGATTTTCCCTGTGTGCTCGGGATTTTTTGAAAGAAGCGGACGGAAGGACGAAGGTGATCTTCCTGTGCAGTCCGAATAATCCGACGGGAAATACGCCGGATGAGGGTGAGGTAGAGGAATTGTTGAGAGAGTTTGACGGGATGGTGGTAGTGGATGAAGCGTATATCGATTTCACGGGAAGGGAGGGATGGTTGAAGAAGCGGGAGAGATGGGAAAGGTTGGTGGTGTTGCGGACATTTTCAAAGGCATGGGGATGCGCGGGGATACGACTCGGGGTGGCTTTGGGACATCCGAAAGTGATAGGTTGGTTTAATAAGGTAAAATATCCGTACAACGTAAATAGGTTGACGGCTGAGTACGCGCTGAAGAGGTTGGCGGAGGCAAACGAGGTAAAGGAAGAGGTGAAGGTGATAGTAAAGGAGAGGGAGAGATTGGCGAAGGAGATAGGCAAGTTGAAGATTTGCAGACGAGTGTATCCGAGTGAAGCGAATTTTCTGTTGGTAAAGGTAGATGATGCGAGGCGTGTATATGAAGGTTTGGCCGGAATGGGTATACTTGTGAGAGATAGGAGTAGCGCACTGCATTGCGAAGGTTGTTTAAGGATAACGGTGGGGAGTGTAGAAGAAAATGATAGATTGTTGGCGGGGTTGAGGGAGACGGATGTGTGAAATCAGGAGGAAAAGGAGATGAAAAAGGTATTGTTTATAGACCGAGACGGAACATTGCTGGAGGAGCCGAAAGATGAGCAGGTGGATAGTCTGGAAAAGGTCGTGTTTGTTCCGGGGATGATCGGTGCATTGAGGAGAATATGTGAGAGGAACGATTATAGGTTGGTGATGGTAACGAATCAGGATGGTTTGGGAACAGAACACTACCCGGAAGAAAGTTTTCGGTCGGTCCAGAATTTATTGTTGAACACCTTGAAGGGAGAGGGAGTGGAATTTGATGAAGTGTTGGTAGACCGACATTACGAATGGGAGGGATCGGAGGATAGAAAACCCGGGACAGGGATGCTGAAAAAGTATATGACCGGAGAATACGATATGGAGAAATCGTATGTGATAGGTGATAGGGAAAGTGACGCGGAGTTGGCGAGGAATTTAGGGTGCAGGTGGTTTTTGATAGGGAAGGAAACGGGATGGGATAAAGCGGAAGAGGTGATATCGGTCGGCGAACGAGCGGCTGAGGTACATAGACGGACAACGGAAACGGATGTGTATGTAAGGTTAGACCCGGACCGTGCCGGCAAGGTAGAGATTGATACCGGGTTACCGTTTTTTGACCACATGCTCAAACAGCTCGGAGTACACGGTGGTATGAGCTTGGTGATACGCGTAAAGGGCGATACGGAAGTAGATGAACACCACACGATAGAGGATACGGGGTTAGGGTTAGGGGAGTGTCTGCGGCGATGTTTGGGTGATAAACTCGGCATAGAGAGATACGGATTCTGTTTACCGATGGATGAGAGTATATGTCGGGTAGCCTTGGATTTCGGAGGTAGACCGTGGTTGGAATGGGATGCGGAGTTCTCGAGAGATACAATAGGCGGAATAGGAACGGAAATGTTTTATCATTTCTTTAAGAGTATGTGTGACGCGGGGTTGATGAATATGAATATATGGGCTAGGGGAAGGAACGACCACCATTGCATTGAGGCTGTGTTTAAGGGGGTAGCGCGGGCATTGAGAATGGGAATGCGGCGGGATGTGAGTCACCCGGTGTTGCCGAGTAGCAAGGGAAGTTTATGATGATGTGATAGCCGGAGATGAATGTAGTTGTCGTAGAGTATGGGTCGGGGAATACGGGATCGGTTGTAAACGGATTGAGACGGATAGGAGCGAATGCGATAGTGACCGGGGACGCCGAAGTGATAACGGGCGCGGACGGTGTGATATTGCCGGGACAGGGCGCAGCCGGATATGTGATGAGTGCGTTGAGGGCAGTCGGCATGGATGAAGTGCTGAAAAGTCTGAAGCAACCTGTGCTGGGGATATGCGTGGGACAACAGGTGTTCTGCAAAAGCTCGGAAGAGGGCGAAACGGAGTGTTTGGGGATATACGACGGAGTGAGAGTGAAGGGGATAGCCGGGATGAGTAGGGTAAAGGGGTTGAAGGTGCCGCATATGGGGTGGAATACACTGCACGGGATAAAAGGGAGGTTGACGGAGGGAGTGAAGGATGGGGAGTATGTGTATTATGTGCATAGTTATTGTGTACCGGAGAATGAATGGATGGTAGGGTGGACGGAGTACGGGGGTGTAAGGTTCGCGGCGGTGACGGAAAAACGAAATTATTACGCGACACAGTTTCATCCGGAGAAAAGTGGGAATGTGGGGGAAAGGATATTGAAAAACTTTTTAAGGATAGTGTCATGATAGATTTGATACCGGCGATAGATATGATAGGGGGGAAATGTGTGAGGTTGGAAGGGGGAGATTTTCGGAAGCGGACGGAGTACGAGGGGAGTCCCGTAGAGGTAGCGAAAAGATTGGAGGGAGAAGGTTTCGGAAGGTTGCATGTAGTGGATTTGGACGGCGCAAAAGAGGGACGATGTGTGCAGGTAAAAGAGTTGGAGAAAATATGCGAGGCAACGGGGTTGACGGTGGACTATGGGGGGGGGGTGAGACAGGAGGAGGATGTGAGGCGAATATGGGAAGCCGGAGCTGCGTATGTGACGCTTGGGAGTGCGGCTGTAGAGGCAGAGGAACGCGTGACGGAATGGGTGAGGAAGTACGGGGCGGAGAAGTTTATCATCGGGGCGGATGTGAGGAGCGGTGAGGTGCGTACACACGGATGGAAGAAAGGCGGAGGGATAGGTTTGTACGAGTTTATAGAAAAGTGGCTGGAGGTGGGGGTTAAGCGAGTGTTGTGTACGGATATAGAGCGGGACGGGAAAATGTGCGGGGCGAATGCGGAGATGTACAGGGAGGTGGTGAAGAGATATCCGGAGTGTAAGTTGATAGCGAGCGGTGGGATAGGATGTGCGCGGGATGTGAAGGAGTTGGCTGCGGTAGGGGTGAAGGAGGCGGTAATAGGGAAGGCGTATTACGAAGGAAGATTGGATGTAAAGGAGGTGCGGGGATATGCTGGCTAAACGAATTATACCGTGTTTGGATGTAAAGGACGGAAGGACGGTAAAGGGGAGACAGTTCGTGGGGTTGAGGGAGGTAGGGGACCCGGTGGAGTTGGGAAAAAGATACAGTGAAGAGGGCGCGGATGAGTTGGTGTATCTCGATATAACGGCAAGCCATGAAGGAAGAGGAATATTTACGGAGATGGTAAGACGTGTAGCAAGGGAGCTGGCAATCCCTTTTACGGTAGGCGGAGGTGTGCGGAGAACGGAGGATGCGGAAAGGTTACTGGAGGCAGGGGCGGATAAAGTGAGTGTTAATTCTGCGGCATTGAAGGATCCGGGGTTGATTGATGAGATAGCCGGTAGATTCGGAAGCCAAGTGTGTGTCGTGGCCATTGACGCAAAGGAAGAGGGGGACGGCATGTGGAAGTGCTATGTGCACGGGGGACGTGTAAGGACGGAGAGGGGGTTGTTTGAGTGGGCAAAGGAAGCTCAGGAGAGAGGTGCGGGGGAGGTGCTGTTTACGTCGATGGGACATGACGGAATGCGGGAAGGGTTCGCGAATGATGCACTGAGGCGATTGAGTGAGATGTTGAGTGTGCCGTTGATAGCGAGCGGCGGCGCAGGGAAAATGAGGGATTTCGCGAATGTCTTCCGGATAGGATGCGCGGACGCAGCATTGGCAGCCGGCGTGTTCCATTCCGGGGAGATGGAGTTGCGTCGCCTGAAAGAATATTTAAGAGATGAAAAAATATGTGTAAGGATATAAAAATAAATGTGTCGGAGGTGGATTTTGATAAGGGTGACGGGTTAGTGCCTGCTGTGGTGCAGGATGCTGAAAGTAGGTGTGTGCTGATGCTGGGATATATGAATAAGGAGGCATTGGAGAGGACGCTGAAGAATGGTCGGGTGACATTTTATTCGCGGTCACGTCAGTGTCTGTGGGAAAAGGGGGAGACAAGCGGGCATTGGCTGGAAGTAAGGGAGATAAGGAAGGATTGTGATGCGGACGCGTTGTTGGTGAAGGTAAAAGCGCATGGGGCGGTATGCCATACAGGGGCGGATACGTGCTGGGGTGAGGTAAATGTCTGCGGTACGCAGCGAAACGGAACGGAGTTTTTGACGGAATTGCAGGATTTTATCGATAGAAGACGGAAGGAGATGCCGGATGGGTCGTATACGACATCGCTGTTTCGAGCGGGTGTGAATAGAATGGGTCAGAAGGTGGGTGAGGAGGCACTGGAGACTGTCATAGAGGCTGTAAACGGGAGTAAGGAGAGGATGGTGTACGAAGCGGCGGATATGATGTATCACCTGATAGTGCTCCTGTCCGCAAAGGGGCTGAGAGTGGAGGATGTGGTGAAGGAATTGGAGGGAAGACACGCCCCGGGGTGGAGGAAAAAGTGAGCAGAAAAGTTGGGGGAGGTGGGCATTGTGGCAGGGCTGCGGTTCTGCTGTATTCTGATCTTTTTTTGAAATATATTAAAAAAACTTAGTATATGTGGTAATTTTTTCAAATATTCCGGAAAAAGTCTTGCTTTTTCTTAATTTTTTTATATAGTGACGAAGGAATGATGAAAAATTTTAGGATAGAGCGTCCGCAATACATACATGATCTTCTTTCGTACAAGGATACGGAACTTATAAAGATACTGACCGGGGTACGGCGGTGCGGGAAGTCAACGGTATTAGAGATGTATGCGGAGGAGTTGAAGATGCAGGGGGTAGCAGCGGAGCAGATACAGCATATCAAGTTGGAGGAGTTGGAAAACTCGCATTTGTCGGATTATCGGGAGCTGCATCGATACGTCCTGGAACATATCGTACAGGGGAAACAGAATTATGTGATATTAGATGAGGTTCAGAATGTTGCCGGGTTTGAAAAAGCGGTTCGGAGTTTGTATGAAAAGGGGAATATAGACCTCTACCTGACCGGATCGAACTCGCGCTTACAGACCGGTGAATGGGCAACATTGCTTGCCGGACGCTACGTTGAAATTCCTATGTTTCCTTTGTCATTTCGGGAGTTTTTGTCGATCCGACCGACAGAAAATCTCGATAAAGCGTATGCCGAATACCTGCAGTACAGTTCCTTTCCGTACGCTCAGTACTTTGTTCATATCGGGGGCACGGATGTGCAGAAGCAGGTTACCGCGTACCTGTCCGGTTTATTTGATACGGTTGTACTACGTGATGTTGCAGAGAAGCGAGGTCTATCAAATGTAGCGCAGATTCGACGTATTATGCAATTTATGGCAAGCGCAATTGGTTCTCCGATATCCATAAAAAGGGTAAGTGATATGCTGGCAACAGACGGTATAAAAATTTCACCCGCAACATTGGATAATTATACGGACGCTTTTCGACAGGCATATATCTGGTACCGTGCGGACCGTTTCGATGTTAAAGGACGCAAGGTACTCAAGACGCTTAACAAATATTATCTCGTAGACCCCGGATTGCGTCATTTTATGCTCGGAAATCGCAGCGGTGATTCAGGGCATGTGCTGGAAAATGTTGTCTATTTGGAGCTCCTGCGTCGCGGATATAGAGTATACATCGGAAAGATATCTTCTAAAGCATCCGGTGATTTTTCGTCTGCCCCGGAAGTAGATTTTGTAGCGGAAACTCCGAATGGTATCGTATACTATCAGGTGTCCGATTCCGTTAATTCACCCGAGACTCTCCGCAGAGAACTCGCACCTCTACAACTCATCCGGGATAATTACCCGAAAATTCTCCTTTCCCGTAACTACGGAACAGCAGATTACAACGGTATCCGGAGCATGAATGTGCTTGAATGGATGAACCGCAGTCCTGCCGCATCCCATCACGATGCCCACCTCCCCGCTCCCCCTCCGCTTTTTTGATTTTTGATTGAGGAATAATGCGCGCACCGTTGCGCGATCCCACCGCGGAAACGAGCCTCCCCCACCGCCGGCGGTACTCCGCGGTTCAGTGGCGGGGAGGACTTTTTTGCCGCGAAGCTGTGGAGCACCGCATGCAGTAGGAGGGACGCGCAACGGAGTGCGTTAACTTCCTAAATCAGATGTTACGTAAATTACGAGCGGAGCTTTTATCTTTCTCGGAAGGTTTGACTTGACACGGGTAATGGGACGTTTATAATGGAACGTAGAGTATGTCTAAGGATACAAGTCTTATCTTATCTCGTTTCTCTGTACAAAATCTGGGTCCTATAGAGGACTTCAGTGTGGACAAGCTCGGACTCATCAACCTTGTTCTGGGTGAAAATTCATGCGGCAAGACCTACATGATGAAGATGCTCTACGTTGCGTGTAAAACAATGGAGCAGTACAGACGTGGAAAAAATAACGAAACACTGTCTGAATGCCTAAGTAAAAAGATTTATTGGACATACCAGAACGACCCGATTAATACCATCGTACGTCACCGGAAACGGGGAAGGCGTGCGACTCAAGAGATGCGCTTTAGCTGCTCTACGAGGAATGGAGATCAGCTGGACTTTTCCCTCGGTCCGAGGGATTCAAAGATTCGTGTGGCGGAGCGTGTATCTCCTTTCAGCCGTGCATTACCAACTAAGAACTAAGGCGATCAACTCCGTTTTTCTCCCCTCTAAGGAGGTGCTTACCGCTTACGATGCCATCGTCCGGATGCGCGACGATGACAGTGATTTCGGCTTTGATGACACCTACTGCGACTTGGCGAAACTGCTTCTGCGTCCACCGACGAAAGGACGAAGCTTCGAGAAAATGGCCAAGGCTCGTGCCATGATCAACGACATTTTTCACGCTAAACCTGAGTACGATGCCACCGACCACCGCTGGAAGATTACCCACGATGGCGAAGAATACCCCGTTGCGTCTGTGTCAGAAGGGATAAAAAAACTATCTATCCTAGATATCCTGCTCGGTAATCGCTACATCCGCCCCGGCTCCATTGTGTTCATTGACGAGCCCGAGTCCGCCTTGCATCCATCCGCTATTTCCCGCTTCATGGATGCCATCTTCGAGATGAGCAAAGATGGTATCCAATTCTTTATGGCATCGCATTCTTACTTCGTCGTGAAAAAACTCGAACTCCTAGCGAGGGAACACAGGGTCGATATGCCCGTGCTTTCCTACCAACAAGCAGGCGATCAAAAAGTCTGGCTCGTGAAAAATATGAAAGATGGTATACCGGACAACCCTATCGTGCTCGAATCTGTAGCTATGTACCGCGAAGAGCTGGATCGCCTCTTTTGAAATGAATACTTCCCCAATCCGCGAAGAATCTGGCATGTTGTTTCTCCGACGAGAGGATTTCAACCTCTTCGACATCGAACCGCTCATCCGAAATCACCCGGACGAGCATTGGCGAAAACTTCCAACACCGGAATTTGTGCTCCGGAATGAAAAGGAAATCTGCATCATTGAGGCTAAGAGTAAGACTTCCCCGAACACGAAAGAACGGGAATCTTACAAAAAGGATGGGTTTGTCCTCGTTACAAATTACGAGGTCTACTGCGCCCCATATTTGTCCCGATAAAATTTTTGAAAAAACGCCTCAATGCCAATCTCCGTGCGTGTTACAGACGCTCTGCGTACCAAGGGGACTTCAACCTCACGGGTGCATGGATTTTCCCCCACGTATCATTTCGACTTTGCTTCTTCACGCCGTACCCGCGCAACTCTGTTGCGCCTAACTGTTTGACTTCGTACGTCGTACTTCGTTCTTCGTACTTGCTCTCCCCCTCGTCTCCCTGCCTCAGTGTCATCGCCCACCGGTAAGCCTTTAACTTCCTCGGGACGGATGTAGTGCTGTTCGGTGTTTTTTATTTTTCTCCTTGTGAAGTCGGCAAAGTATGCTACAATGAACTCGGAGGGAAGCTATGTTGCACAGGGGTAGACAAATGGCATTAAAAGGCATCTGACCGATGATAGAAACATCCGCTCAATCTCAAAAAAAATGAGTGCGACCTGCCTTTACGATAATAAAATTAACCTATAACCGAATATCCCTGAATTATGTTCTCTTCCTTTGATTGGTCATCCCTGTTTAACCCGGAATACCTGACGAGCGGCGTACTCTATTTGCTCGCCGTTGTATGTTTCCTAGCAGGCATACTCGGCTGCGCCCTGCCCTACCCGGGGCATGCTGTGTTGTTGCTCGGCTGTATCCTTTTCGCATGGGCAGGTAAAGGCAGCACTATACCGGCGTGGGTTTGGGTGGTTGAGTCTTTATTGGCAGTTTTAGGTAGTTTTACGGATAATTTATTTGCTCTTGTCGGTGCAAAGCGCTTCGGTTGCGGTTCTTCCGCTCTGTGGTGCAGTGCCCTCGGTATGTTCCTCGGCGGTATATTTTTCTTTCCTATAGGTCTGCTTGTAGGACCTTTCCTCGGTGCTTTCCTCTGTGAATGGGTGTATGTGCGGAAAGACCTAACTTCCTCTCTCAAATCCGGTACGGGTGCGCTGGTCGGTGCGCTGCTGGGTATTATTGCAAAATTTGTTGTAGCTGCCGGCATGCTTATACTCTTCTTTGCCGTATGATTGAAATAGGGCTTGTCATACGCATGAAAGGAACATATAATGGGAACAGCTATGAGTAAGGGCTTTTTTACTGTGCAAAATGTAGTAGGTGCGTTGATCGTAAGCGTGATATCAACCGAATTTATTTACAATCAGAGCATCAGTGAAGCGGCATCGGAATCGAATGTGTCTGCGGAGAATCGGAGTATCATTCCGGACGATGGTTCCGGTGCGTCCCGGACAGCAAGTACCTCATACGATCAGCAAAGGAGCGGTTCGGTGAGGTATACCGCAGGGAATGTGGGTGTTGTCGAACGAAATAAGGCGGCGATGAAGAAATTTGAACGTATGATTAACACGGATGATGAAACACTGAGCGAAGAATTAGTAGCGCCTGATGCCCCATTTTATACACCTGCTTCCGACAAACCTTTGTACGGGGGGAAAGGTTATTTGTCGGTAGTTAAATGGATGCGTAAAGGTTTTTCGGATGTACAATGGAAACTTGAGAAGATGGTGGCGGAAGGGAATGTGGTAGCGGTACTTTGGATCCTTACCGGTACGCATGACGGTGAGTTTATGGGTATTCCCCCTACCGGAAAGAAAATATCCTGTACGGTGATGAATTTTTATACCTTTAATGATGAGGGTAAGATAATAGCGGATGTAGCCGCAGAAGGTATGATCGGAATTTTACGAGGCATAAGCCACAGTCCTGCCGCAACCCACCACGATGCCCTCCGCCCCGCCTCCCCGCCGCATTTTTGATTTTTGATTTTAGATTTTTGATTGAGACAAGTGCGCGCTCCGTTGCGCGTTCCTCCGCGGAAAGGTGCCCACCGGGTATGCGGTGCACCACAGCTTGGCAGCAGGTAACGGCGGGAGTGGTAGGTGACACTTTTGGGAATTTTTGATTTGCAAATAGTGGCGCTGAACCGCTGCGCTTGCCGCCCCGCCCCGATGCCCGCCACACCTTCCCCCTGCCGCATTTTAGGTTTTTGATTGAAGAATAATGTGCGATCCGGTGCACGTTCCTCCGCGGAAAGGTGCCCACCGG